>NZ_JBOFOC010000170.1:0-5960 GCF_051659245.1 Microbulbifer sp. | reverse complement strand
GGCACTGACTTAAGCGGTTTCCGGCTCCCGTAGGGCGGATAAGCGAAGCGCATCCGCCGCCCCAGGCCTTGTAACTGGTGGATGCGCTTCGCTTATCCACCCTACAAATAAGGCCATTTGCGCTTAAGTCAGTGCCATTCGTGACAGGGACGAGCCCTCAGTCCCCGCGCAGCGGCCGCCGAAAATCAATAAACCTCCGCAGCGCCCCGGCCACGGTATAGCCCTCCAGCCTGTGCTCATAGCTGTCGGTCTGCTCGAATTCCATGCGTTTCAGGCAGCGGTGCAGCCACATGTTTTCCTCAGAGTCGTCTTTCCAGGCGGTCCGCCCTGCGAGAACCAGCGATAGCATTTCCCACCATTTTCTGCTGTGGATCTTCAGTTGCCCGAGGGCCACCGCCAGCATCGCCTCCTCTTCGGTAAAGTCCGTACCCGAGGGAAAATAAGGCAGTAGCGCCAGGCGTTTGGGATCATTGAACACCGCCTGGATCTTCTCCGGGGTATTGGCGGTAAATTCCAGCGGGATGGTGTAGTCCCGCTCCACCTTGCCGGCGATCTTGGCTTTTTCCAGGAGTTCGCCCTGGAAGCGGGAGTCGGCGATACACAGCATCGCTGTGATCACGTCCCGATCGGTTTTGCCGCGCAGGTCGGCGATGCCGTATTCGGTGACCACGATATCGCGCAGGTGGCGGGGGATGGTGCAGTGGGGATATTCCCAGATGATATTGCTGCGCACCTCGCCCTTGCTGGTGCGGGTGCTGGCCAGGGCGATCACCGAGTGGCCGCCGGGCAGTTCGTGGGCCTGGGCGACGAAATTGTATTGCCCCCCCACCCCACTCACTACCTGGCACTCGGCCAAGCCATCGGAAATCACCGAGCCGTTCAGGGTCACCATCATTGCGCTGTTGACGAAGCGGGCCATGGGGCGCTGGGCCGTTTTCAGTTCGCGGTCTTTTTCCAGGCTGTTGATAAAGTCGATGGCGGTCATGTTGATGCCGGCTTTTTCGCCCTCCGGCATTTCGCGCAGTTCTCGATACATGGCCGAGGAGCCCAGGTAGAAACCGCCGTGCAACCACACGCCGCCTTTCAGCTTTTTGCCCTTGCGGTCGCCCAGCAATCTTTCCCGGCCGTGGACACTGTGCAGATCGCACTCCTCCTCTTCCCCCCGATCGTTGAGGAATTTATGCCCGCGCCAGCTGTAGCTGGCATCCACGATGCCCAGGTGCTGCAGGAAATCGGTATCGGCTTTCGTGAGCGGGCAGCTGATGCGGCCGGATTCCCTGAGGACCAGCAGGGTCTGCTCATCCACGGTGGGCGATATTTCCCCGGAATCGAGCAATTTCTGCAGGGCTGCGTCCGGGTAGACCTCGCGGGTGAGAATGCCCGCACGGCGCAGATGCAGGAAACCCTCTGGCACCATTTCGCTGGCGCCGTAGAGACCGCGGGTGAAGGTTTCCAGTTGGGGAGGCAGCTTTTCCCGCAGTTGCAGTGAATCGTCACTGGTGAGATCGCGTATCAGCTCGCGATAGAAATCGTTGTGGCTCTGGCGCAGGCGTAAGGCGCGGCAGATGGCGTCCCCCAATGCGCCGATGCCAATTTGCAGGGTACCCCCGTCGGCGACCAGGCTGGCGATATGGAAAGCGAGGCTGTAGTTGGTCAAGTCCACCGGCAGAGTGGGCGCGGCAAACAGCGGCGTATCGAAGTCGGGACCCTCGAGCAGAAAGTCGAAATCGCCGGCGCCCACCCGGGCGTCGCCGCCCATAAACGGCAGTTGCGGATTGACCTCGCCGATAAATACCACCGGGTGGTTTCGCGCGAGGGCCATTTCCAGTACCGGCAGGGTGAGGTCCGTATTGCAGCTCAGGCTGAAGTCCCCGCCGTCGGGACCCGGTGCCACCATCTGGGCAATGACGTTGACCCCTCTGTCGAGCAGGTCCCTCGGCACGTGGGTATAGTTGCTGCTGACATAATCCTGCTGCACGGAGGGGTTGCCCAGGTAGCTGCCCGGGTGGAGGAAGAATTCGCACACCTCGATATTGTCCGGCAGCAGCCCCTTGTGTCGCGCCGGTGTATAGCCCAGGTCCTGATAGTGATTGTAGAGGCGGTCCAGCAGCGGCTGTATAAAACGCCGTTGGATTTCCCCGTGGCCCACCGGGCGCTCCAGGGTGAGGGCGGTGAAGATGGTGAGGGAAATTGAGGGGTCGCTGGCGGCGCGGGCGTAGAGAGCGTTGGCAAAGTGGTTTGCCTTGCCGACGCCCAGGGGCAGGCCCAGCACGATGCGCTTGCCGGTTTTTTCCAGCAGTGCGTCGACGCAGGCTTCCGGGCAGTGGAAGCGTTGGGGTTTTTCGCCAGAAGTTGCGTTCATCTTTGGAATATCTGCAATTGGATATTACCTGTAGGAGCGGCCCATGGTCGCGATCGATCTAATTGCGTAGCCGACATTGATCGCGGCCATGGGCCGCTCCTACAACGGGCCTGCGGCCCGCGTGCCGGACTGCGGCTCGGCGTTCCCGGAGCCCAGGTGATCAAAGTGATCCACCTGTATGGCCATATTCACCGCCTCGGCCGCCTCCCGCAGCTCCGCCGCCTCCTCACCGCTGATCAACCCGCGCTCCAGCCCCTCGTCGATGGCCTCGCGATTGAAGGCGCGAATCCCGCCCTTCTTCAGTTTGTCCCGCAGACTCTCGGTGGCGCAGACTTTGTCGAAAGCCTGCTCCACCAGGTCGACACCATCGCCGGGATTGCCTAGGAACACGCCCCTGGTAAGGCGGTCGCGGGTTTCCGAGGGCTCCATCAGCAATTCGGCACAGGCGTGGGACTGGCGATCGGAAGCGGTGTGTATGCTGTGCCCCCAGGGCATTGCGAGGAAGTGCATCAGCTGGCCCAGAAAACGGTTCGGGAAGTTCTGGAACACCTCCAGCAGGCTCACCTCGATATTGTGCAGCCCGGCGCGCATGGCGAACTCCAGCAGTGGCCGGTCCTCTCTCGGGCTGCCGTCGTCTTTGAAACGCTTTAGGGTGCAGCTGAGTAGGTACAGCTGGCTCAGCACGTCGCCCAGGCGCCCGGAGATCTGTTCCTTGCGCTTGAGTTCGCCCCCCAGGGACAACAGGGATATTTCCGTGACCAGAGTGAGAACCGCGGAGTAGCGGTCCATCTGCCGATAGTACTTCGCCGCGTCACCCACGCCCCTGGGGCTGTTGGCGAAAAGGCCGCCGGTCCAGCCGTGGAAAACGCCGCGGATGAAGGTCTTGACCTGGAACAGCATGTGCTTGGGCAGCAGCTTGTCCAGTGCCTCCAGCCCCTCTTTTGTATCGGGATTCTCCGCCGCCAGCATCTCCTCTAACAGGTAGGGGTGGCAGCGGATGGCGCCCTGGCCGAAGATCATCAGGCTGCGAGTGAGGATATTCGCGCCCTCCACGGTGATGGCCACCGGCACCGCGCGGTAGACATTGCCCAGGTAGTTGAGGGGGCCGTCCATGATGCCCTTGCCGGCGTGGATATCCATAGCATCGTTGATCGCCTGGCGCAGGCCGTGGGTGGCGTGGGCCTTCATGATCGCGGTGATCACCGCCGGTTTGTGTCCGGCGTCCAGGGCCCGGGTGGTGGTTTTGTGGGCACTGTCGAGCACATAGGCGACACTGGCGATTTCCGCCAGGCGACGCTGCACCCCCTCGAACTTGCCGATGGGAATTCCGAACTGCTCGCGGATACGCGCGTAGGCGCCGGTGGTGCGCGCGGCCATTTTCGCCCCGCCGGTGGACAGAGACGGCAGGGAGATGCCACGGCCGGCGGCCAGTGCGCTCATCAGCATATGCCAGCCGCGGCCCACGTTCTCCCGGCCGCCGATAACCCACTCCATGGGAATGAACACGTCCACACCCCAGTTTGGGCCATTCTGGAACGACTGCATGGCCGGCAGGTGGCGCTGGCCGATAGTCACGCCTTCGGTGTCCGTGGGCACCAGGGCCACGGTGATACCCAGCGCCTCCTTGTCGCCGAGGAGATGGTCCGGGTCGTAGAGCTTGAATGCCAGGCCCAGGACCGTGGCCACGGGCGCCAGGGTGATATAGCGCTTGTGCCAGTTGACGCGCATACCCAGGGTTTTCTCGCCCTTGTAGTCGCCGTAGCAGACCACTCCCCTGTCCACCATGGCGGCCGCGTCGGAGCCGGCCTCGGGGCTGGTGAGGCCAAAACAGGGGATTTCGCGCCCGTCCGCCAGGCGCGGCAGATAGTACTGCTTCTGCTCGTCGGTACCGTGGGCCATCAGCAGTTCGCCGGGGCCGAGTGAGTTGGGCACCATCACGGTGACGCCGACGCAGATACTGCGGGTGGAAATTTTGGTGACTATTTCCCCGTGGGCTGTGGGCGAGAAACCCAGGCCGCCGTATTCCTTGGGAATAATGATGCCGAAGAAGCGCTCTTTCTTGAGAAACTCCCAGGTCTCCGGGGAAATTTCCCGGTCTTCGAAGCTGATCTTCCAGTCGTCCACCATCCGGCACAGTTCTTCCACCGGCCCGTCGAGAAACGCCCGTTCCTCTTCGCTGAGCTGCGGCGGCCCCATGCTCAGCAACTGGTCCCAATCCGGTTTGCCGGAGAGCAACTGCGCGTCCCACCACACCTCGCCGGCTTCCATCGCCTCCCGCTCGGTTTCCGAGATTGGCGGCAGAACCTTCTTTATCAGTTTCAGTAGTGGCGCGGTAATCCACTTTCTGCGCAGTTCGCTCATCTGTTTTCTTCCGTTCCCTGTGGGCTGCGTCGTGCGCACCGTCGACCCGTTAGCGGTGCGCTCGGCGCACCCTACCCACAGTTTCCAAATATGGTAGGTGCAAGTATGGTCGGTGAATAAGGGTTCAGGCCAGTGCCAGCGCGCTGATGCCGGTGAAGATGATCAGCGCTGCAATCAACCGTCGCAGGGAAAAGCGCTCGTTGAGCACGAACACCGAGATAAGCGAGGCGAACAGTATGCTGCTCTCGCGGGTGGCCGCCACCGCGGCCACCGGCATCACCGAAGTGGCCCACAGTGCCACGGCGAAGCCGCCGGTGGCAAGCAGGCCGGAAGCGGAGCCGCGCACCAGGTTAGCGCGGGCGAAGGCGAAGCCGCGCGACGGCTGGGTGACCAGCACCGCAAGCAGGATTCCCAGGCCGGAAAAGATCTCCAGCCAGGCGACAAAGCTCAGGGGATTGTCCACCGCGCGCACGCCGGCGGCGCCGAAGGTCGTGTAGCCGGTGATCGCCACCCCGGTGCCCAGGGACAGCAGGATACCGGAGCGGGACACGCGCAGTTCCTTCATGATCAGCGCAAAGATCCCACTGGTCACCAGCAGCACGCCGGTAAGCTGCAGCGGGCGCAGGGATTCGTCGAGAAACAGCAGCGCGGCTGTGGCCACCAGCAGCGGTGTGACACCGCGGGCCACCGGGTAGGCGGTGCTGTAGTCCAGTGCGCGATAGGAGCGGGTGAGCAGGAAAAAGTACAGGTACTGAAAGGCGGCGCCGCCGAGCAGCAGCCCCAGGGCCTCGGGTCCCGGCAGTGGCAACTGGGTCGCGAGAAGCGCGCCGAGCAGCAGGCCGACGCTGCGAATCATCGCCAGTTGCAGGAACCCCTCTGCGCTGTGTTTGACCACCGCGTTCCATACGGCGTGGGCCAGGGCCGACAGCAGGACCAGCCCGTAAACAATTGATTCCGGTACTACCAAGTTGGGGCCTGTTAACGCTAAATTCGATGGCCGCGACGGAGGCCGTTTTTCCGCAAGACAAGGCGCAGTGAGCGCCGTGTGGTCACTCCACATAAGCGAACTGCAACGCAGGATTGCGGGAAAACGGCCCCGTCCCTCCGGGTTGCGTCCTTACAGGCCGTCCCAAACAGGCCATGCGGCGTTGCTCGTCGTTCATTTAGCATGCTAAACCACACTCCTCGCGCCTTGCCTGGCCCGTTTTGGGGCGGCAACGCGGCTATCGAATTTAGC
>NZ_JBOFOC010000169.1:0-27463 GCF_051659245.1 Microbulbifer sp. | reverse complement strand
ATATTCGATAACGATTTATAACGATATTCCCATGACCAGAACCATTCAACTGTGCACCGCCCTCCTCCTGGCCCTGGCCGCCGCCGGCGCCCAGGCCGCCAATTATGCCGGCACCACCTTTGAAATCGAGATGATCGTGTTCAGCCGCCCCGGGGGCATGGAGCAGTCCCGCGAGACCTGGCCCGCGGCGCCGCGGCTGCAGTACCCGGACCGCTGGGTGGATTTCCAGACCGTCGGCGGCGACGGCGACGGCGCTACGGTACTCTTTCCCGCCGCCACGCGGCTGGACAACAAAGTGGCCGCGCTGAATCGCGGCGGCAGCTACCGTGTGCTGTTCCACAAGGCCTGGCGCCAGGTATTGCAGCAAAAGCACAAAGCACCGGCGATCCTGATCGACGGCGGCGACAGTAGTGGCGACCACCGCCAGTTGGAGGGCAGCGTGACCCTCAGTGTCTCCCGCTACCTGCACCTCTCCACCAACCTCTGGTTCAGCGATTTCGCCGACGGGGAAATGACCAGTGACGGCATCCCCCTGCCCTCCCGTCCCACGCTGACAAGCGAAGAGCCCCTGGACCTGATGACCGACTCCACCGCTCCGCTTATCGGCGCCCAACCGCTGTATGCCCAGAGGGTTGCGGTCCTGCAGGAAGAGCGCCGCCTGCGCAGCGGAGAACTCCACTACATCGACCACCCTCAGTTGGGCGTGCTGATCGAAGTGCGCACCGTGGACGACACTGAAGAGTAATGAGTAGCCAGTGGTTGGTGACCGGTATTTCCCACCCGACACCAACCACTGGCCACTGATTTACCGACCACCAATCACCAACACTGACACTAATAATGATTACCAACGACGCAATTATTCTCGGCATGCTGGCCGCGATACTCGGCTTTGTGTTTTACACCGCCGGCAGTGAGCACCGCTTCTGGAAACGCTTTTACCGCTTCGTTCCCGCACTGCTACTGTGCTACTTCCTGCCCTCGCTGCTCGCCACTTTTGGCATTATCGACGCCGAGGGGTCCCAACTTTATTTTGTGGCCTCCCGCTACCTGCTGCCGGCAAGCCTGGTGCTGCTGACACTCAGTATCGACCTCAAAGCCATTATCAATCTCGGCCCCAAGGCATTGATCCTGTTTCTCACCGGCACCCTGGGTATAGTGATCGGCGGCCCCATTGCGCTGCTGGTCATGTCCGCTATTGATCCCGGGATGCTGAACATCGGCGGCCCGGAAGCGGTCTGGCGCGGCATGACCACCGTTGCCGGCAGCTGGATCGGCGGCGGCGCCAATCAGACGGCGATGAAGGAGATCTTCGAGGTGGGCGACCAGATATTTTCCGCGATGGTGGCGGTAGATGTAATCGTCGCCAATGTCTGGATGGCGGTACTGCTGATCATGGCGGGCAATGCCAAACAGCTGGACGAGCGTCGCGGAGCCGATACCAGAGCGATCACTGTGCTGCGGGAAAAAGTGGAAACGCTGCAGAAAAAGCACGCGCGGATTCCCTCGCTGCCGGACCTGATGCTGATCGCCGCAGTGGGTTTCGGTATCACCGCCATCGCTCACGCCGCCGCCGACCAGTTGGCACCCTGGTTCCAGGCCAACGCGCCGCAACTGGAACGCCTCAGCTTCACCAGCCACTTTTTCTGGCTGATTATTATCGCTACCACCCTGGGGGTCGCCATGGCCTTTTCACCGGCGAAAAAGCTCGAGGGTGCCGGCTCCTCCAAGGTGGGCTCGGTATTTATCTACTTTCTGGTGGCCACAATCGGCACTCACATGGACATCACCGCGCTTAAAGACAGCCCGGAACTGTTCGTGCTGGGGATTATCTGGATGGCGATACATGCCGGGCTGATGCTGCTGGTGGCCAAGTTGATCAAGGCCCCCACCTTCTTTATGGCGGTGGGCAGCCAGGCCAATGTGGGCGGGGCCGCATCCGCCCCGGTGGTGGCCGCGGCCTTCCACCCCTCACTGGCACCAGTGGGCGTACTGCTGGCGGTATTCGGCTATGCACTCGGCACCTACGCAGCCTGGTTCTGCGGCCAGTTGCTGCGGGTAGTGGCCGGCGGCGGTTGATCTGCATCAATACGCAGCCGGCGGCCGCGACCAGTCGGGATTAAACCGCTATCGATACGGCCCCGGGAGCACTCCTGCATCCAGAGCTTATAAAAATCCAGCCAGCGGCGGCGCCGCTGGCTGGATTTTCAAAGAAGATTTTTCGGCGGGGAAGGTTTATTCGCGGGGAATCACGTCTTCCGCCAGCAGGCCTTTTTCACCCTGTTGCATTTCGAACTCCACCGCCTGGCCTTCGTTCAGGGTTTTGTAGCCCTCTCCGCGAATACTGCGATAGTGTACAAAGATATCTTCGGTCCCCTCACCACAGGTGATGAAGCCATAACCTCGAGCATTGTTGAACCATTTCACGGTACCTGTAACGCGATCACTCATTAAGCAAACCTCATTATTGTTATTGCGTTTACCTCATGTCCAAAGGGGCAAACGCCACCCCATAATCAGCGGCTCTGCCGCTGTCCTGTACGCCCGCCGGATCGCTTCCGACAAACGTCCTCTGATTCTTAGATAAAATGCCGCCAGTGTCCAGATTTCACTGTGAATTTAATCCCACGAATTGTAAGTTATGCGCGACAAATCACCAAAACAGTTCGGTCAAGCCCCCTATAACTGACCAATTGTGCTTTTATGAATTTCTATGTATTGGTCCGACCGTTCCATTTATCAGGTGGTCGCCATTTCCGGCACTTCGGCAATATGCAGAGTGGAGGTCGGGAAGGCGCAGGAGGCTCCGTGCCTTTCGATAACCTGCAGGACCCGCAACAGGATATCCTGCTTGATTTCGTGATAGCGAATCCACTCGGTGGTTTTAGTGAAGGTGTAGATAAAGAAATCCAGCGATGAGGGGACAAAACTGTTGAAATTGACAATCAGCGTCTGGTTGCTGTCGATCTCCGGGTGTTGTTGCAGCATTTTTTTGACATCGTCGACAATAAACTTCATTCGGGGTGCATCCTCGTAGCGAATGCCGATGGTTTCATAGATGCGCCGGTTCAGCATGCGCGAGGGATTTTCCACCGCTATCTGGGTAAAAATACCATTGGGGATGTACAGTGGCCGCTTGTCGAAGGTGCGAATGCGGGTCAACCGCCAGCCGATATCCTCCACAGTGCCCTCGATTTCCTTATCCGGCGATCGCACCCAGTCCCCCACTGCGAACGGCCGGTCGAGATAGACCATCAGACCGCCGAAGAAATTGGCCAGCAGGTCCTTGGCCGCAAAGCCCACTGCCAGGCCGCCGATACCGCCGAAGGCGAGCACGCCACTGACGCTGTAGCCGAGAAACTGCATGATCACTATCACCGCAGTGATCATGATGGAGGCGCGCACCAGCTTGCCCACCGCGCGCACAGTAGTGGCGTCCATGGGTTTGCTGATAAAGCGCGGGTCGCGCAGGTTGTACTCCACATTGCGCGAGAAGCGCAGCGCAAACCAGGTGAATACCAGGATCAGGCCAATTTCCCGCAGCGGCGTGGCCACCGAAAAGATCTCTGCCCCGGTGGCGACCCCGGCCCGGCTCGCGGCCAGGGTCAGGCCCAATAGCCACACTAACACCGTGCCCGGCGGGTTCAGCGCGCCCACCAGTGCGTCGTCCCAGGGATTGACCGTTTTTTCCGCACGCCGGGCAAGGCGCTGCACGAAACCCGCCAAAAGCCAGGCGCTCAGCGCCGTGGCCAGAACGATAAGAAAAATCGCCACGATCCACAGGCGGTTGTCGCCGATCCAGGACAGCAGCATTGCTTTTATCGATTCCACTTACTTCTACCCCCGATAAATAAATTCCAATCCGTGTTTTCTTGTAGGAGCGGCGGGGCGGCCATCCGCCCATGGCCACGATCAGCGGTGGTTCCATCCCGGGTTGATCGCGGCCATGGGCCGCTCCTGCATGGAACCTGAATCCGTGACTTCATGACGGCTCAGAGCACAAGCTCTTGCACTCTGTATCCGCCCTGAAGTCACAGATTCAGGTGGAAGCCAACCAGTTGCGGGTCTCCCGCCAGCGTTCGCTCTGCTCCAGTTCGGCCCAGGATCTGATCGCCGGTTTTCCGCGCATGCGCTGCAACCGTTCACTGGATTTTACTTTGGGTACAAAGTTCTCCAGCGCCTCGAGTGCCTGCAAAGCCCCCGGGCGGCTGTTGCACACCAGGCCCATATCGCAGCCGGCCTCCATCGCCGCGCGGATTCGGGCCCCGTAGTCGCCGGCGGCGCCGGCGCCCTCCATGGACAGATCGTCGCTGAAGATCACGCCGTCGAACCCCAGCTTGCCACGCAGGATATCCTGCAACCAGAAACGGGAGAAACCCACCGGCTGCTCATCCACTCGGGCGAAGCGGATATGCGCCGGCATCACCGCATCCAGTTCGCCTGCGCGCAGGGACTCCACAAAGGGAATGGCGTCGGAATTCATCACCTCTTCGAGGGAGCGCTCGTCCACCGGCAGCTCTTCGTGGCTGTCCTCCAGCACATGGCCGTGACCGGGGAAATGCTTGCCGGTAGTGGCCATGCCCGCCCCGTGCATCCCCTGCATAAAGGCTCCCGCCAGCGGCCCCACCTGCCGGGGATCAGCGGCAAAGCTGCGGTCCCCGACGATACGGCAGTGGCTGTCGTCCGCGTCCAGCACCGGGGCGAAACTGAAGTCCAGGCCGACCGCCATCAGTTCCGACGCCAGCAGCCAGCCCACGTCCTCCAGCCGTTTCACGTCGGCGCGGGCGGCCAGCGCCTGCATGGATGGAAGCGAGGCAAACTCCCCCCTGAAACGCTGTACCCGGCCGCCCTCCTGGTCCACCGCCAACAGCAGTTCCGGGCGCTCCGATCGGATATCGGCCACCAGCGCCGCAATCTGCGCCCGGTCGCGGAAATTGCGCCCAAAGAAGATAAGCCCGCCCACCAGCGGATGCCGCAGCAGCCTGCGGTCCTCCAGGGTCAGTTCCTGGCCTTCGATATCAATCATCACCGGACCGATCATGAGAGTTCCTCTTTAATGCGGAATGATGAATGCGGAATGCGGAATAAAGGATATCCGATGCGAGACGTTGTTGTTCGGGTTGCCCGGGGAGCCCGGTCGCGGCCGGTGGCGGTTCCGTGGCACGAAGCAGGCCCGCGTATTCCGCATTCCGCATTCATCATTCCGCATTCACTTTGAGCATCGCCGCCGCCGCGGGCACCAGCCGGTCCAGGGTTTCCGGAAGGCTGCTCTGGGCGCCGAAATCTTCTCTCAGGATAGCCTCGATGGCGTCGAAGCTCGACAGGGTAAATACGGTGGCGCCCAGCATGAAGTAGAGGCGCCAGTAGAAGCTCACCGGGTCCAGGTGCGGCAGTGCTCTCTCCAGTAGTCCGGCGAAACGGTGGTAACTGTCGCCGTAGCGGGAGACGATATAGCGGCGCAGGTGCCCCTGGGACTGGGAGTAAGCCAGCCCCAGCAGGCGCATGAAGCGCTGTGGGTCGCGCCCCTCCGCCGCCAGGCTGCCGAGCCCCACCCGGTAGAGACTCTCCAGCAGCTCTTCCACCGTCAGCCGCTGGCCCGCTGCCTCACGACGATCCAGTTCACCAGCAAGACTGGCGGTAAAAGGCGTCAGAAAGCGCTCGAAGACCGCCTGAATCAGTTCTTTTTTTGATCCAAAGTGGTAATTTACTGCGGCGAGGTTGACCCCGGCGGTGCTGGTGATGGTACGCAGGGAGGTTTCGGTAAAGCCGCGCTCGGCAAAGAGTACCTCGGCGGCGTCCAATATCCGGCCGACCGTATCCGTCTGGCTCATAGGAATTCGAACCAACAATTAAAACAGTTGTTTGGTGGAAAGGCAGATTAGCATATTCCGCGCCAACTGGCGCCGCTGGCAGTGTTGAACCGGCGGCGCGGACATTAAATTGAAAGGAAGAATCGAGGAGAAGGGTTGCCATGACTCAGAAACGACCGGAAATCGGCAGCTGGTTCGAGAATATCGACGGCGGCCTGCTGTTCGAAGTAGTCGCGGTGGACGATACCATCGAAGTCCAATACGCCGACGGCACCCTGGATGAGTTCGACTGGGAACAGTGGCGGGAGATGCCCTTGGTGCCGGCGGCAGAGCCGGAGGACGCCAACGCGGCCTTCGGCCTAACTGTGGACGACCAGTCACCGAATGCGCGGGGCTTCAGCGTACCCGAGGACACCAACCCACTCGACTACGTGGAGGGGGAGCCTTTCGAGGGGACGGACGAGTCACCCTGAGGCTCCTTGCAAAGAGAGTGAAAACCGGAGGTTCGCGTCACGCTTCCCGCCCCCTGATGTAATCGATAATGATCTCCGACGCCTCCTCCACGGTATCCACGATGCTGAACAAGTCCAGGTCCGAGGCGTCGATGCAGCCGCTCTCCAGCACCGTGTCCATCAGCCAGCCGTGCAGTCCGGCCCAATAGCGCTTGCCCACCAGTACGATGGGAAAACGCCGCACCTTCTGCGTCTGAACCAGGGTCAGCGCCTCGAACAGTTCGTCCAGGGTGCCGTAGCCGCCGGGCATACCCACAAAACCAACCGCATGCTTAACGAACATAAACTTGCGCACAAAGAAATAGCGGAAGTTGAGACTGATGTCCTGATAGGGGTTAGCCACCTGCTCGAACGGCAGTTCGATGTTGAGGCCAATGGAGACGCCGCGCTGGGGCAAGGCGCCGCGATTGCAGGCCTCCATGATCCCCGGGCCGCCACCGGTCATCACCGGTATGCCCTCCGCGGCCAGCAACTCCCCCAGCCTGACTCCCTGCTGATATTCCGGGGAATCCTCTGTGAAGCGCGCACTGCCGAATACTGTCACGGAACCGGTGAGCGCAATCAGTCGTTCAATTCCATCCACCAGCTCGGACTGTATCCGCAGTACCCGCCAGGCTTCCGGCATTTTTGCGTCCAGCATTTTCTTTCCTTTTATTTGTCGCGTATCTCTTTCAACCAGTCATTCTCTCCCCCTATCTACTTATAGCAGCCTATGGCGACAATGGCGTTGCCGGCCATCCACCGGCACAAGGATTGCGCAGAAGGCAAATCTGTATATAATCCCAGCAACTGTATATAAATACAGAGCAACCTCAGGTGACCCTATGACCAATCTAACTGCACGCCAGGCCCAGGTACTCGAACTGATCAAGGCCTACCTGGAGGAAACCGGCTATCCACCCACGCGCGCGGAGATTGCCCAGGAACTGGGCTTTCGCTCCCCCAACGCCGCGGAAGAACACTTGAAGGCACTGGCGCGCAAAGGCGCGATCGAGATGGTGGCGGGTGCCTCGCGGGGAATCCGCATCCCGGATTATCAACCGGGCCTGCCGATCGTAGGGCGTGTAGCCGCCGGCAACCCGATCCTCGCTGAGGAGAACATCGAAGACTACTGCGACCTTCCCGTAGACTTCTTTCATCCCCCGGCGGACTACCTGCTGCGGGTACACGGCATGAGCATGCGCGACGCCGGCATACTGGATGGCGACCTGCTTGCGGTACAGCGCACAGACCAAGTGCGCAACGGCCAGATAGTGGTGGCGCGGATCGAGGATGAAGTCACCGTCAAACGCTTCCGCCGCAAAGGCAATCAAGCCACGGTGCAGCTATTGCCGGAAAACGAGGACTTCGAAGTGATTCAGGTGGATATGCGGGACAAGCGTTTCGCCATCGAAGGACTGGCGGTGGGAGTGATCAGGCAGAGCCCTTAGAGCCTGTTTGGAATCTTGCACAAAACTCTCCGGGCCGGATGGGGTGCCTCTTTCCGGGACCTTTCACTGCCATGGATGGCCGTGGAGAGCGTACAGGGATGTATTTAAGGGGGGGCGCCCAGCCCGTGTCCGGGAAAGAGGCACCCCATCCGGCCTCGCACTGCGGCCTGGAATTCCGGAGAACTCAAACAGGCTCTTAGATGAATGCGGAATAATGAATGTGGACAAATCTGCCAGGAGCAGACTTGCACAGCCGAAGGCTGCCCCGAAGGGGTGAAGCACTGGGACGAGCTTCACAAATACGCGATCGGACGTCGTGCTGCGAGGGAGTTCAGTGACTACTGATCAATCGTTCCGGGCACCCCAAAAGTAAGATCGCGGCCAAGAGCCGCGCCTACAGGAAAGTGTCATTCCGCATTCAATGAACCGTGTGATTGACCGGGGTCACCTCTTCGTCTTCATCGAAATAACCCGGCTCCATATCGTCGATATTCTGTACAGCCTCTATGCCGGCCTCCAGCATGGCCCGGGCGATGGCGATTTTGTGTTCGCGTATGAAATCCAGGCTCTCGCTGGAGAAATGGATACGCACCAGCGGGTCCTCCCGGTGGCCGGCACGGCGCAGTGCCACGTCGCCATTGGCCAATTCGACAATTTCAAAAGTCTCGGAGGACATATTCTTCTCCCGCTACATCAATTTGTGTGCAGGGTAACATACAGAGGCCAGCAACCAGAAGTCAGAGGACAGTTTCGTCCCTTCTGACAAAACCTGATATCTGATCTCTGTCTTCTGGATTACCACTCTTCCATATGTGCGCGCTGACGCCGCACCAGCTCCACCAGCGCGGTACGCCATACTTGCAAACGCTCTTCACTGAGAGCCGGGATTTCGGCAGCGGACAGATTTTGCAACGGAATCAAGTTATCGTTCCCGCCATTTCCTTCGTTCCTTCCGCCGGAGAATTTCCACAGCTGCAACCAGGCGGCCTGCAGTTGCGACAGCCAACTGCCGGAGTCCCCGAGCAGCTCCAGCAGCTCGACAGCCTCCGCACAGGCCGTACCGCGGGCGGCGGCCCGCTCCTTGAGTTCGGAAGCGGATTCGGGCTCACAACCCAGCTGCAACTGAAAAGCCAGTTCGCAGAGAAAGGCCCGGTAGGCGCGCCACAACTGCATCACCGCTCCCTCCTGCACCGCCGCCTGCCGCAACACGGGCCCACTCTCTCCTTCCAGGAGCAGTTGGCTTTTACGCAGAGCGGACGCCACGGCGCCGGTATAGGGATTGCTCATTTGCGCGCGGCCGCTTTCTTGCGCGCCGGCTTGCGCGCGGTACCACTGCTTCCGGCCTCGATCTGCCACTTGCCGTCGCGATAAAAAGCCCGCCAGCCGGTAGCCTTGCCCTCTTCCTCGGACTGCACGTACTGCTCCTGGGTCTTGCGGCTGAAACGCACCACCGTATCCCGCCCCTTGTCGTCCTCCGTGGGCGCCGAAAACAGGAAACTGTATTTGGGATCGATCTCACTTTTGTGCGGCAACAGTTCTTTCACCAGTGGCGCGCGGGTCTCGCGGTTCTTCGGGAACTGGCTGGCGGCGAGGAACAGGCCCGAGGCGCCGTCGCGCAGAATATAGTGGTCGTCCACTTTCTGGCAGGGGAGCTCGGGCATGGGCACCGGGTCCATTTTCGGTGGTGCCGGCTGGCCGTTCTTGAGCAGTTTACGGGTGTTCTTGCACTCCTCGCTGGTGCAGCCGAAGTACTTGCCGAAACGACCGGACTTCAACTGCATATCGCTGCCGCACTTGTCGCACTCGATCACCGGGCCATCGTAGCCCTTGATCTTGAAAGTGCCCTTCTCCACCTCGTAGCCGTTGCAATCCGGGTTGTTGCCGCAGATATGCAGCTTGCGCTGCTCGTCCAGCAGGTAGCTGTCCATGGCGGTGCCACACTTGGAACAGCGGCGCTTGTCGCGCAACTGGCGGGATTCCGCTTCTTCATCCTTGTCCGCGTCCACGGCCTCTTCGCCAGGGACCAGGTTCATGGTGTTGGTGCAGCGCTCCTTGGGAGGCAACCCGTAACCGGAGCAGCCGAGGAAGACGCCGGTGGAGCCGGTGCGGATCTGCATATGCCGGCCGCACTTGTTGCACTGGATATCGGTGTCCGTGGGCGCATTGCGGCGCATGCCGCCCTCGGCGGCCTGGGCCTTTTCCAGGCGCGCGGAGAAGTCCCTATAGAATTCGTCGAGCAGTTCTTTCCAACCCTTGTCTCCCTCCGCCACCGTGTCCAGGGATTCCTCCAGGTTGGCGGTAAAACCGTAATCCATCAGGTTCTTGAAACTCTCGCTGAGGCGGTCGGTGACAATGTCCCCCATTTTTTCCGCGTAGAAGCGCCTGTTTTCCAGGCGGACGTAGCCGCGGTCCTGGATGGTGGAGATGATCGAAGCGTAAGTGGAGGGACGGCCGATACCGCGCTTCTCCAGTTCTTTCACCAGTGCCGCCTCGCTGTAGCGCGCCGGCGGTTTAGTGAAATGCTGTTTCGGATCCAGTTTTTTCAGGGAGAGTTTCTCTCCCACTTTCACATCCGGTAACACCAGGTCTTCGTCTTTCTTGCTGACCGGCGGCGCCACTTTCAAAAAACCGTCGAAACGGATCACGCGCCCGCGGGCACGCAGCTCGAAGTCGCCGGCGGTAACCACCACCGAGGTGGAAGTGAACTGCGCCGGGGTCATCTGGCAAGCCACGAACTGCTGCCAGATCAGGTTGTACAGGCGCTCGGCATCGCGCTCGACGCCGGAGAGCATATTCGGCTGCATACGCACGTTCGAGGGGCGGATCGCCTCGTGGGCCTCCTGGGCGCCCTCCTTGCTGCTGTAGCTGTTGGGCTTTTCCGGCAGGTATTTATCGCCGTAGCTCTCGCCGATAAATTCGCGCACCGATTCAACCGCCTCCGCACTCAGGTTGGTGGAGTCGGTTCGCATATAGGTAATATGCCCGGCCTCGTACAGGCGCTGCGCCAGCATCATGGTTTTCTTGACGCTGAAACCCAGGCGGTTGCTCGCCGCCTGCTGCAGGGTGGAGGTGATAAACGGTGCCGAAGGCTTGGAGCTGGTGGGCTTGTCGTCCCGCGCGGTGACTTTGAACTCGCTCGACCGCAGGGCCTTGACCGCGGCGCTGGCCTGCTCCTCGTTGACCGGGCGAAAGGCTTCACCGGCCTGCTTTTTGACATCCAGGCGCAGCGGGTCTGCCTTGGCGGTTTCGGTATCCGCGGCGAGGGTCCAGTACTCCTCGGGGACAAAGGCGCGAATCTCCCGCTCCCGCTCCACCACCAGGCGCACCGCCACCGACTGCACCCTCCCCGCGGACAGGCCGCGGGCCACTTTCTCCCACAGCAGCGGCGAGACCATGTAGCCGACAATGCGATCGAGGAAGCGGCGCGCCTGCTGGGCGTTGACCCGGTTGATATTGAGCGGGCCCGGACTCTTGAAGGCTTCCTGGATCGCGGACTTGGTGATCTCGTTGAACACCACCCGGCGATAGCGGCCCTCGTCGCCGCCGATGGACTCGCGCAGGTGCCAGGCGATCGCCTCTCCCTCGCGGTCCAAATCCGTAGCCAGGTAGATATGGTCGGCATTGGCGGCGAGCTTGCGCAGTTCGCTCACCACTTTTTCCTTGCCGGGCAGGATTTCGTAGTGGGCGGCCCAGTTGTGTTCCGGGTCTATGCCCATGCGCTTGATCAGCTGCTCGCGGTTTTTCTTGCGCTTGTAGGCCTCCTTGGCCTCCGGTGAAAGCTTGCGGGTCTCCGCGGCGCGGCGCGCGCGCTCCTTCGCGTCTACCGGCTGCCGGTTTCCGCCGCCGGTGGGCAAATCGCGAATATGGCCGACGCTGGACTTCACTACAAAGTCCTTTCCGAGATACTTGTTGATGGTTTTCGCTTTGGCCGGCGATTCGACGATGACCAGTGATTTACCCATAAGTATTTGATTTTAAATAGAAAATTTACTGCTTTCGCAAGCCTTGGCAGCCTTTGGCAAAGGCCAGCGCTGCGCGAATATATAAGCTCCGCCCCGGGTGCGGTCAAGCGAGCGGCGCAAATTACTGTTGCGCAACACCCCGTTTTCTCACCTTTCCAGGGTATAGACAATCTTGTAGGAGCAGCCGCTGGCCGCCATCAGCGCGGGCTCCTGACGAGACCAATAACCACGCCCACAGAATGGTTATTCGGCCTATTGGGTGCTGTTTCGCGGCTGTCTTATCGCTTCCTCTATTGGCCGGCGCGACGCCTCCAGGGCTTTTTCCAGCGCCGTCATTCCCCGGTCTCCAGAGGATTCCCGCCACTGCACCCCCAGCCCGGTCTCGGCGCCGACAATCGCGATGGCATCCTCCGGCAGCGCGGCCAGCAATTCACGCAGCGGTCCCCAGGCAGCCTGCGGCGCGGCGCGGCCGTTGCGCCAGTCCCAGTGCCCGGCGAAATTCATCTCGTGGTCGCCCCGCTGCCGCTCCAGTACCCAGCCGGTCTGCAGGCGGCGGGTGTCTCCCCAGCGGGTGAAGTACACCGCCGCGCTGCCCTGCCCTTCCGCCGCCGGCAGGGATTTCATCTGCACAGTCAGCCCCTCCCGGGAGGCGCGGCTGCGCAGTGCGGCCAGGCGCTGGTCCCGGGCGCTGGGCTTCAGCCACATCACCGGTCCCACCACCAAAACGACAGCAAAGAGAATAATAATGAGGGGTAACCAGCCGGTCATAACCACTCCTTGTTGGTGGGATAAGGCGCCTATTTTGCGTCGCCCGGCGCCGCCTCTGTCAAGAACCTTTTTTTAAAAGTAGACTTCAACCTGAATCGGTGACTTCAAGGCGGATGCAGAGTGCAAGATATTGATGTCACAGTGGATTTTCCGAAGGAGTGGCGTATCAGGGATTACGGCCGACTGAGGAAAATTCGCTGTGGCGTCAAGAGCTTGTGCTCTGCGCCGTCATGAAGTCACCGATTCAGGTTCTATTGTTCAGACATGGAGCGGAACGCCTATGGCCAGCTACAAGCACATTCTCGTCGGCCTGGACCTCTCGAAGGAGTCCTCCCAGGTACTGCAAAAGGCCGCCGATATTGGCGGCGCCTGCGGGGCGGACCTGAGCCTGGCGCACGTGATTGAGCCACTGACCTTCGCCTACGGCGGCGATATCCCCATGGATCTCTCGGAGGTCCAGGAGCAATTGCAAAATCAGGCGAAGGAGCAGTTGCGCAAGTCCGCCGACAGACTGGGAATCCCCGCGGAGCGCCAGCACGTGGTGCTGGGGCAGCCGGCGACGGAGATTCACCGCCTGGCGGAAGAGCGGGAAGTGGACTTAATCGTCATCGGCAGTCACGGCCGCCACGGCCTCGCGCTGCTGCTGGGGTCCACCGCCAACGGTGTCCTCCACGGCGCCTCCTGCGATGTGCTGGCGGTGCGGGTGCATGTCGATGAAAAGTGAGCGGTATTTCCGCCCGAAAACGCTTTATTAACTCAAGTTTCGGAGTTCAACCGTAGGATTGTCCCTGAAAGCCGCCCCCCCGGCTTTCGCCCTTGACAGGCCCTCGAACCCCGAAACTTGAGTATTAATCACTATCCAACTCCGCCCAGCGCTCGAACGCCGCCTCCAGTTGCGCCTGCCGTTGCGCCAGAAGGTTCAGCTTTTCCTCTACCAGCGGCTGCTCCTGCTGATAAA
The DNA here is from genome assembly GCF_051659245.1 of Microbulbifer sp. Taxonomy (NCBI): domain Bacteria; kingdom Pseudomonadati; phylum Pseudomonadota; class Gammaproteobacteria; order Cellvibrionales; family Microbulbiferaceae; genus Microbulbifer; species Microbulbifer sp. Next base: position 14,023 of record NZ_JBOFOC010000169.1, on the reverse strand, counting down.
AGTCCGGCTGTGCCACCGTGGATTCCAGCTTTCCGATCTCCTCTTCGAGCTGCTCGATCTGCCCCGGCAGGCTGTCCAGTTCGCGCTGCAATTTGTAACTGAGCTTTTTCTTCTTTGCCGCTGGCGGGCTGCCCGAATCCGGCTTGTTTTTTGGCTTTTCCGCCACTGGCTGCGGTTCCCCGGCGGTTGAAAAACTTCCCCCCTGGCGCAGGAAATCGGCGTAGCCGCCCACATATTCACGCACGCGCCCCTCGCCCTCAAAGGCCAGGCAGGAGTCCACCACATTGTCGAGAAAAGCGCGGTCGTGGCTGACCAGCAGCACGGTTCCCGGGAAGTCCAGCAACAGTTGCTCCAGCAGTTCCAGGGTTTCCACATCCAGGTCGTTGGTGGGCTCATCCAGCACCAGGATGTTCGCCGGCTGGCTGAACAGCTTGGCGAGCAGCGCGCGATTTCGCTCGCCGCCACTGAGTGCCCCCACCGGTGTGCGCGCCTTGATACCACTGAACAGGAAGTCCGCCAGGTAGGACATCGCGTGGCGGCTCCTGCCACCGACAGTGATGGACTCCCTGCCCTCGGCGATATTGTCGAGCACGGAAAGTTCGGGATTGAGCTGGTCGCGGCGCTGGTCGAAGTAGGCCACCTGCTGCTTCGTACCCAGGCGCACCTCGCCGGAATCCGGCTGCAGCTCGCCCAACAACAACCGGATCAGGGTACTTTTGCCGGCGCCGTTTGGGCCGATCAGGCCCACCCTGTCGCCGCGCATCAGGGTGAAGGAGAGATCGCGGACCAGTGGCTCCTCGCCGGGATAAGCAAAAGAGACATTGCTCAATTCCGCCACCAGCTTGCCGGACAGCTCCCCGGAATCCAGCGCCATTTTCGCCCTGCCCTGCCGCTCCCGGCGCGCCTCCCGCTGGCGTCGCAGCGCCTGCAGAGCGCGCACCCGGCCCTCGTTGCGGGTGCGCCGGGCCTTGATCCCCTGGCGGATCCAGGCCTCCTCCTGGGCGAGTTTCTTGTCGAACAGCTCGGCGTGCCGCGCCTCCTCCTCCAGCAGTTTCTCCTTTTCCTGCTGGTAGCGCTCAAAATCACACTGGAACACGCGCAGTTGCCCGCGATCCAGGTCCCACACCGTCTTCGCCAGCCGCTGCGCCAGGGCGCGGTCGTGGCTGACGAACAGCAGCGCGCCGCGGTAGCTGGCGAGAAAATTTTCCAGCCACTCCACTGCGGCGATATCCAGGTGGTTGGTGGGCTCGTCCAGGATCAGCAGGTCCGGTTCGGTCACCAGAGCCCGGGCCAGCGCCGCGCGGCGCTGCCAGCCGCCGGACAGGTCCGACACCCGGTCTCCGCCATCGAGGCCGAGGCGGTCCAGCACACTGTCGATCCGCGGCAGCAGGTCCCAGCCGTGGGCGGACTCGATACGCGCCTGCAGGTCCACATCCGGCTCCGCGCGGTAGTCCGCCAGCCAGGCGCCCACGTCGCCCAAGCCTCCCGCCACATAGCGGTAGACGGAGTCACTACAGTCCGACGGCAGCTCCTGCTCCAGCGTCGCCAGCACCAGGCCGCTACTGCGCACCACCTCACCGCCGTCGGCGTCTATCTCCCCCGCGATCAGGCGCAACAGGCTGGATTTGCCCTCTCCATTGCGGCCCACCAGGCAGATGCGATCCCCGCGATCCAGTTTTGCGCTGACATCCTCCGCGAGCACCTGGGTTCCGTAGCGTAAACAAACGCCATCCAACTGAAGTAACATCTTTAACTACACTTGCTGTTGAGTAAAAACGGATATTTTACGCATTAATCATCGCGCTGTTCTGCTAAATTATCCGGCGCGAAATTTCAATCGGGTGATTCTAATGTCGATTGACGCAAAGGGAGTCGCACTTTTGCTCTCTCTGGTACTGGCTGTGACCGCGGTACCGGTAGCGGGGGAAGACGCGGAAAAGGCGGTGGCGCAGCGCGAAAAACTGCGTGAGGCGCGCGCGGCCATCGCCCGCGGCGACCAAAGCGAACTCGCGAGACTGAAGCGGGAGCTGCGCGGCTACCCGCTGGCACCCTACATCGACTACTGGGCCCTGAGCAAAAAGCTTCCACAGCTGCCCTACGGGGAAATCGACCAGTTTCTCACCGACTACCGCGGCACCGCCATCGGCGACTGGATGCGCATCCGCGTACTGCGCGAATTGGGCAGCCGCAAGCGCTTTCGCGCCTACCTGAAATACTACCGGCCGGAAAAAATCACCCGCACCTCCCTGCGCTGCTACTACGCCGACGCCCTCTCCCGCCACGGCGACAAGCGGGCCGCCTATGAGCTGGTGGAGGAGTTGTGGACCGTCGGCGTCTCCCAGCCCGACGAGTGCGATCCGGCATTCAACCGCTGGATAGGCAATGGCGGCCTCATCCCCGAACTGGCCTGGCGGCGCCACCGGCTGGCGGTGGAGCGCGGCAACCTGGACCTGGCAAGCTATATCGCCGGCAAGATGGGAGACGGACAGGCGCGGCTGGCACAGCTGATGCGTTCGGTGCACCGCGAGCCGAAGCAACTGCTGGACTACAGCCGCTTTATCAGCGACGAGCCGGAATACCGGGATATCGTCCTGCACGGCCTGCACAGGCTCGCCCGGGAGGACGCCGCGGCCAGCGACAGGGCCTGGCGCCGCTACGAGGCCAGCTACCTGTTCAGTGACGAAGAGCGCGACCTGCTGCTGCGGCGCCTGGCACTGCAGTTCGCGCGCCAGGACGACATGGAGGGGCTGCGGCAACTGCTCGCGCGCAGCGAGGATTTTTCCGATTCCCGGATTTTCGAATGGCTGGCCCGCCAGTCCCTGCGGGAGCTGGACTGGGCCCAGGTGGAATTCTGGATAGACCGCCTGCCGGAGAGCGAGCAACAATCCGACCGCTGGCTCTACTGGAAGGCCCGCGTCATCGAGGAGCTTTACAGCAAGGGGCGCGCCGACGAAGCGGTGGCGCTGTACCGCAAAGCCGCCGCCGAGCGCAGCTACTACGGCTTTCTGGCCGCGGACACCCTGGGAGAGAACTACAGTTTTGTGGACCGGCCGGCGCCGATCACGCCCAGGCAGGTGGAGCAGTTGGCCGCCGACCCGGCAATGCAGCGTGCGCGCGAGCTGCAGGCCATCGGCGAGTTCTACCACGCGCGTCGGGAGTGGGACTACGCCACCGAGGGCATGTCCCACGAGGAACTGCTTACCGCCGGCAAGCTGGCGAGTTCCTGGGGCTGGTATCACAAGTCCATTCGCTCGGTGCTGGCGGCGGATTACCTGGACGACCTGGAGCTGAGATTTCCACTGGCCTTCCCCAATATCGTGGCGGACGTCAGCAGGAGAGTGGGCGACAACACCGCTCTCAATCCCTACCTGATCTACGCCGTGGCGCGCCAGGAGAGCCACTTCAGCCATGACGCCAAATCCCATGCCGGTGCCCTGGGGCTGATGCAGTTGCTGCCATCCACCGCCCGCGCCACCGCCCGCCGCGCCGGCGTGCCCTACCGGCGCAGCTGGGACCTGCTCAGCCCCGACACCAATATCGCCCTCGGCAGCCACTACCTGAATTCACTATTGGACCGCTTCGACAACAACCGCTTTCTAGCAGCCGCCGCCTATAACGCCGGCCCCACCCGGGTGGCGCGCTGGCTGGAGGAAACGGGAAACAGACTGCCCTACGATGTCTGGATAGAAACCATCCCCTTCAACGAAACCCGCAACTACGTCCAGAACGTGCTCGCCTATACGGTGATCTACGCCTATCGCAGCGGGGACAAGGCATCGCTGCTGAGCGAACAAGAAGCGAGCCGCAGGCTTTAATTTCTCATTTTATTATTGCCATTCCCTTGCAATAAAAGATTGCCGGGGCGATACCCCATCGAAAAAGCATTTCGTCACCCGGGCGTCTAGAGAAATCGTGGGTTTTTGGATTCCGGCTTGAGCTTCTAGTCTGGTTTCGCCTGTAGGTCCGCTCCTACAGTTCCGGGAGCCGGCGCAGGAGCCATTCCTGCAACTGCTCCCGGTCAAAAGGCCAGCCACAGACATCCTCCGGATCCCCCAACCCCACCAGTGGAATGCGCGTTGCGAAGCGGTCCAGCAGCTGGGGATTGTCGGCGATGTCCACTTCACACAGACGAAGCTGGAACTGCTCCAGCAGCGGCCAGATCTCCGCTTTGGCTTTTTCGCACAGGCTGCAGCCCAGGGTGGTGTAGAGGATCAGGTCTTTCGGCACCGTCAGATCAGCCCCTGGTTGTGCGCCCAGAAATAGCCGACCACCGCCGCGGTGAGCAGCAGGCCGCTCATCCAGATCCAGCCGCTACCGCCGCCCTCGGCCAATGCGGAATCGCCTTCGTAGCGACGCCGTTCCCGGGTGGGTTCCGAGCCCGAGACCGTTTGCGGGCGCGCCCCAGCCGCCCGCGCCGCATCCTCGGTTGCCGACTTGTCCTGGGGCAGAGACACCGCAGGGCGCACTGTGGTCTTGTCGCGGTCGTCCGCCGGGCCCACCACGCTGAAGCTGAGGGTGTCGAAGCGCAGTTCGTCCCCGCGGCGCACGCGGCTCTCCACCACCCGCCGATTGTTAAGGTAGGTGCCGTTAGCGGAACCCAGGTCGATGACAAACAGCAGCCCCTCGCGCACCTCCAGGCGCGCGTGCCGGCGGGACAGATGAGACAGGGAAAAAGTGATATCGCACTCGTCGGAGCGGCCCACCACACTGGTTTCTCGCACAGGGAACACCTTGCCGGCAATCGCCGGATGGTTGGCGCGCAGCGCCCAGGAGACACCGCTGCCGGCGCCGGCTTTAAGCTTGGTTACCTTGGGGTCCAGCACCGCCAGTATGCGCCCGCCAATCTTTACCTGGTCGCCCAGTTGCAGCGGGCAACTGTCCTCCACTGACTGGCCGTTGACCGCAACCAATCCGGCACCGGCCAGGTTGTGCAGAGTGAGTTGATCGTCTTCCACCGCCACCTCGGCGTGCAACTTGGCCACGGCGTTGTCCGCGATGGTCAGATCACAACTGCCGGCGCGCCCGATGGTCACTTTCGGCGCTACCAGCCATACGCTCTGGCTGGCATCCTTGAGATCGCAAAGTTTGAACATATAAGGTTCCCCGATGATCAATAAGCAATGATCAATAAGCAATGAACAAAAATCCACTGGCAACCGATAGTCGATCACTGTTCATTGATAACCGGGCGCGAGTTTATCACGGAGAATTTACCCCGCATGTGATTCCGTTTGCAGCCTGCCGCGGCCCTGGGTTCTAATATGAACGGCATGCCAGACAGGGATAGACCACCGGTGCGGGTACAGGCTGGACCGCTGCAACAGCTGCCACGCTGCAGAGTCGACCAGACACACCGACCACCGGGTTAACCACAATAAAGGTAGTTGCACGCCAGTGAGTGAAGCCAAAGTACGCGAGGTATCGCGGGACAGCGGGACAGTCAAGCGCGCCAGCGGCGCCAGGCGCAGCGCCAGCGCCACCCACCCAGGTTACAAACGCGAGCAGAATGAAGACGCCTGCTGGGCCGACGAGCAGCGCGGAGTCTGGGTGGTAGCCGACGGCCTGGGTGGCCACCAGGCCGGAGAGATCGCCAGCAAAACCGTGGTGGAGGAAATCCAGCGCTCCGCGGGCACCGATCGCCACTACGAGCGAGCCCTGCAGCGCGCACACGCCCTGCTCCTGGGGGACGAACAGAATACCGCCAATATGGGCTCCACCGCCGTGGTGATGGCGGAAGACGGCGCCTACTTCCACATTTACTGGGTGGGCGACAGCCGCGCCTACCTCTGGACACCGGGCGAGGATGGCAGCCAGCTGAAGCAGCTCACCAACGACCACTCCTACGTGCAGATGCTGGTGGATTCCGGCGCGATCGACCCGCTGGAGGCCGCCAGCCACCCCAACCGACATGTGATTACCCGCTGTATCGGCGGCAGCGCCAATCCCAACCTGGAGATAGACCGGGTTTCCGCCCTCTGGCGGCCGGGACAGAAACTGTTGCTGTGCAGCGACGGCCTCAGCGCCGAGGTGGAGTCCGAACAGATAGCTCGGGTTCTGGCGGCCAACAGCGACAACCGCCGCGCCGCGGACCTGCTGGTGGCCGCCGCACTGGATGCAGGGGGCAAGGACAATATCACCGTACAACTGATCAGCGCGCCGGATAAGGCGCCAGTAACATCCGGAAAGTGGACTTTCCGCACAGGCCGTACGCCACACCCTTCCGCGCCCGGATTGAAATTTCGCGGCAAAATACTCCCTGTCCTGAGTGCACTCGCCCTGCTGGGCCTGCTGGCTACACTGGTCGCCCGGCAGTTTGGGTAAAAGAGGCAAGGAATAGGGTTCAATGGAAGTCGTCAGCACCAATACCGCCGCATCGCGGGAAATCCCCGGCTACCGCATCCTGAGGAAGATCAACCAGGGCGGCATGTCCACCGTATACCTGGCTATCCAGCGCAGCGTTGGCCGCCAGGTGGCGCTCAAGGTGATGTCGCCGGTGCTCAACGCCGATCCGGTGTTCAGCGAGCGCTTCCAGCGCGAGGCCAACATCGTCGGCCAGCTCTCCCACCCCAATATTGTCGGCATCCACGATATCGGCCGCTACCGCAGCCTCAACTATATCGCCATGGACTACATGCCCGGCGGCTCCGTCTCCGACCGCCTGTCCGAGGGGACCATAGATCCGCTGGAGGCGCTGAATATCATCCGCCAGATCGCCACGGCGCTGGATCACGCCCACGACAAGGGCTATGTGCACCGCGACCTGAAACCGGAAAACATCCTGTTTCGCGAGGACGGCTCCGCAGTGCTCACCGACTTCGGGGTGGCCCGGGCAATCGCGCAGACCACGCGCATGACCACTACCGGCATGGTGGTGGGCACGCCCCACTATATGAGCCCCGAACAGGCCCGCGGCACCGCCATCGACGGGCGCGCTGACCTCTACAGCCTGGGGGTGGTGTTCTACGAGATGCTCGCCGGTGCGGTGCCCTTCCAGGCGGACGAGGCGGTGGCCATCGCCATCAAGCACCTCACCGACCCGGTTCCCAAGCTGCCGGCGCGCCACTCCCTGTATCAGAACCTGATCGACCGCTTCCTGGCCAAGGACCCGGAACAGCGCTTCCAGCGCGGGCTGGACGTGGTGGACGCCATCGACCAACTGATAGCCACCCTGGCCGGCAAACCATCGACCCAGGCCACCCAGCTCAACAACACTTCGGTGCGCGTCTCCAGCCTGCTGCGTGCCCTGCTGATGACCCTTTACGGCACCCTGAGCGACCAGATCGCCGCCGCCTGGGCCCGCTGGCGCGACAAACCCCTGCACGAAAACCATCCCCGCGCCGAGCAGGCAACCATTATGCGCATCCACCAGGTGATCCAGCAGGCACCGCCGCGCAAGCGCCGCCAGTGGCTGTTCGGCGGCCTGGTATCGGTCTCCCTGGTGCTCGCCTGGGTACTGTTCAGCCTGATCGGCTACAAGCTGCAGTGGCAATCCGGCTCTCCCCTGCTGGACAGCGCCAGCGACTACACCGCCTCTCTGCTGGTACCGGAACAGGCCCCCCCTGCCCCCGAGACCCCGGCGGTGGCCGCAGCGACGGCACCCGGTGAACCGGAGCCAGAACAGGAGCCCCCTCAACAGAGCATCGAACCGCCGGCCCCGCTGGGAACCGATGCGCCGGTGGAGACCGCCGGAACCGGGGAAACAGAGCCGGAGGCCGGGGAAGCGGCCGATGCCACCCCCGGCGAAGATGCCGCGGCCCTCGAACCTGTGGTGGAAATCCCGAAATACCGTCTCACGGTGCAGCCGCGCCCCCGCAATGCGCGGGTACGGATCATGAACATCAATCCCCGCTACCGCGCGGGCATGCCCCTGGAACCGGGCAGGTACGACCTGGAAGTGAGCCGGCCCGGCTACACCACGCTGCGCCGCTGGGTGGCGATAGAAGACGCCGACCTCACGGTGCCGGTGACCCTGGAGCGCGCCTACTACCCCGGAAAAAAGATCCGCTCTTCCCTGGCGGACGGCGGCGACGGCCCGCAGATGGTGGTGATCGGGGCCGGCAGCTTCACCATGGGCAACGACCGGCGCGACGCCTCCAGCCCCGCGCATCGGGTCACCATTGCTAAACCATTCGCCATCTCCACCCACGAAGTCACCTTCGACGAATACGACCGCTACGCCGAGGCCACCGACGCCGCCCTGCCCGGTGATTCCGGCTGGGGCCGCGGCGACCGCCCGGTAATCAACGTGAGCTGGCGGGATGCGCGGGACTACGCCCGCTGGCTGTCCAGCCAGACCGGTCGCCGCTACCGCCTGGCCAGCGAGGCCGAGTGGGAGTACGCCGCCCGCGGCGGCGTGCCGCACCCCTTCTGGTGGGGCGACAGCGAAGCCCGCGGCAAAGCCAACTGTCGCCGCGGCTGCTCCAGCGAGTTCAACGGCCTCTTCAGCTATTCCAGCGCACCCGTGGGGCACTACCAGGCCAACCGCTTCGGCCTCTTCGACACCGCCGGCAATGTGGCCGAGTGGGTAGAGGATTGCTACCTGAAAGGTTACGGCCAGAGCCGTGACGACGGCCAACCGGTAGCGGTAGACAAATGCGAACTGCGCAGCGTGCGCGGCGGCTCCATGCGGGAACCCCTGAGTAATATCAGTTCCGATTACCGCACCGGCCTGAGCGAACACACCGTTTCCAAGACAGTCGGCTTCCGCGTGGTAATGGAACTGGAGTGAGTGGTCAGCGGTGGGGATTCAGTGGTGAGTTACACTAAACACTAACCACTGGACATTGGCTACTATACCGTCGTGATCGCTCCATTCACCCGCAGCGAGTTCAGACAGCGCCAAGAAGCAGTCCGCGCCCAACTGGCAGAACTGGGGCTGGACGCCTGCCTGATCACCAGCCCCGAGAACATCTACTACCTCACCGGCCTGGACCATATGGGCTACTTCGCCTACCAGATGCTGGTGGTGCCGGCCCGCGGCGATCCGGTGCTGATCACCCGGGAAATGGAAAAGGCGGTGGTGCGCGATATGGCGCCCGGCGTGCGCCATATCGGCTACCCGGACGGCAGTCCCGCGGGAGGCGACCGGCAAGTGCCCATAGCCAAGGGCGCGGAAACCCTGGAACCCTGGCCCGCTCCGCTGAAAGCCGCCCCGGAAGCCATCCCCCCCTCGATCCCGGTTACCCGCGACACCCTGGCCGGCATAGGCCTGGAGCGCGGGCGGCTGGGGATGGAAAAGGCCGGCAGTTTCTTTCCCATTACCGTGGCCGAAGGCATCCAGCAGTCCCTGTCGGAAGCCGAGTTCGTGGATGCCTCCGGACTGGTGGACGCCTTTCGCATCCGCCAGTCCGATCACGAGTTGGAGTGCACCCGGGAGGCGGCGCGGGTCTCCGACGCAATGATGCTGGCGGCCATCGCCGCCGCCGGCGTGGGAGTCAGTAAAAGGGACGTGATGGCGGCGATCTACAGCGAGATGTGCCGGCGGGGGGGCACCTATCCCGGGTTTGTGCCCCTGGTTCGCGCCACCACCACCCTGGAGCACGAACACGGCACCTGGCAGGACTACCGGCTGGCCGAAGGGGACCTGCTGTTCCTGGAGATGGCCGGCTGCGTGCGCCGCTACCACGCCCCCATGGGCCGGCTGGTCTATATCGGTGAGGCGCCTCCGGAGGCCGAGAGCATCAACGCCATCTGCCTCGATGCGGCCCACGCCGCCGCCGATGCCATCCACCCGGGAGTCTCCGCCGGCGATGTCTATAACGCCTGGCAGGCGGTACTGGACGACAGTGGGCTGGAAAGCTATCGCCGCCACCACTGCGGCTACTCCGTGGGCATCGGCTATCCGCCCAGTTGGTCCGGCAGCGGCGTGCCGGTGGCCCTGCGCGCCGGCTCCAGCCTGAAACTGGAGGTCGGCATGGTTCTCCACCTGATGTCCTGGCTGCTGCGCAGTCCCCTCGGCGACGCCTTTATATCCGACACGGTGGTAGTGACCGAGAGCGGCTGCGAATTCCTGACCGGCGTCCCCTGCGAAGTAACGGTGCGGCGATGAGCGATATCAGTGCAGTGGAGATAGAGGCCGCCCGCGAAGCCATCGCCGGATTTCTGGAACCCACACCCTGCCTGCGCAGCCGTCCCCTGGAGGAACGGTTGGGGCGCCCGCTGTGGTTGAAGTGCGAACTCTTCCAGCAGACCGGCTCCTTCAAGCCGCGCGGCGTACTCAACTGGCTGGCCAGCGCCGCCGATACCCGGCTGGAGCGGGGGCTGGTCACCGTCTCCGCCGGCAACCACGGCATGGCCCTGGCCTGGGCCTGCGGCGAGCGGGGTATTCCCGCCACCGTGGTAATGCCGGAGGGCGCCAGTCCCTTCAAGGTGGAAGCCTGCCGCGGCTACGGCGCCGAGGTGATACTGCATGGAGATATCCGTGCCACCTGGGCCCATGCCAATCAACTGGTGCGGGAGCGCGGCGCCACCCTGGTGCCCCCCTACGACGATCCGTACATCATCGCCGGCCAGGGCACTGTGGGGCTGGAACTGCTGGAACAGCTGCCGGAACTGGATACCCTGATCTGCCCGGTGGGCGGAGGCGGCCTGATCTCCGGCATAGGCATTGCCATCAAGTATGCCAGGCCGGAGGTCCGTATCGTCGGCGTGGAACCCGCCGGCGCCGCCGCCCTGAAGACCGCCTGGGACGCGGGGGGCCCGGTGGAACTGGAGAAAGTGCAAACCCTGGCCGCCAGCCTCGGCGCCAACCGCGCCGGAGAGCACACCTACGCCGCCAGCCGCCGGGTGGTGGACGAACTGGTAACCCTCGATGAAGAGGGCATCGCCGCCGGCGCAGAATTGCTGATCACCCGCGGCAAATTCTACGCCGAACCCGGCGGTGCCATCGCCGTGGCAGCGATCGCCGCCGGCGCCGTCTCCCTCGACGGAAGCGCCTGCGCCGCGGCAGTGGTCAGCGGGGGGAATATGGAAACCGGGGAGCTATTGAAGCTGCTCGACAAGCTCCCTTGACGGTGCGCACGGCGCACCCTACACAGGCATAGCCCGTAGGGTGCGCCGTGCGCACCGGTTATTTCTGGATTTCCCAAACGTTGTGTATTTTCGGGTTGCGCTGAAAATCCCTGTCCAGCAGTTGTAAATTCTCTACCCGAAATTCCGCACAAATAGCTTCGTCCATCTTGAAACTGCGCAGATTGTTGGAGAACACCAGGGTGCCGCCCGGGGCCAGCAGCGCCATGCACTGGCGGATCAACTTTGCATGGTCCCGCTGTATATCCAGTACGCCGCGCATTTTCGCTGAGTTGGAAAAACTGGGCGGGTCCATGAAAATCAGGTCGTAGTGGCCGCGCCGGTTCTGTTGCGCGGCTTCCAGCCATTGCAGGCAATCCGCCTCCACCAGTTGGTGGCGGTAGGGGTCCATGTTGTTTTGCCGGAAGTTGCGCGCGGCCCAATCCCGGTAGGTTTTCGACATATCCACGCTGGTGCTCTGCGCCGCGCCGTCCAGGGCCGCCTGCACCGTGGCGGTGGCGGTGTAGCAGAAGAGATTCAGGAATTTTTTTCCGCGTGCCTGCTCGCGCAGGTGCCGCCGCACCGGGCGGTGGTCCAGGAACAGGCCGGTATCCAGGTAGGCCCAGAGGTTTACCTCCAGTTGCGCACCGTACTCGTTCACCGTGAATGGCTGGCCGCCGGTATCCCGCTTGCGGTACTGGCCACCACCCTTATGGCTGTGACGGCGGCGCTCTTTGATGATGATATTTTTCCCGGACAGCTCCAGCACCGATTGAACCGCGCGCACCAGGTCGCGCAGCCGCGCTTGGGCCTTTTCCTCCGGGATGTTCGCCGGCGCCTTGTACTCCTGGACATGGGCAAACAACTCGCCTTCCAGCGAGCGGTAGAGGTCAATCGCCGCAGCGTATTCCGGCAAGTCCGCGTCGTACAGGCGGTAACAGCTAATGCCGTTCTTCTGCGCCCACTTGCCTGTGGTGCGCAGGTTCTTGCGCAGCCGGTTGGCAACCATCTCCACCTCGGCGGAAAGCGTTCGACGGCCCTCCCCTTCCCCCCGGTTTTCCATAGACTGCTCGCGGATATGAAACAGCAGCAATTGGCTGGGAATACTGCCGTTGTACAGCTGGTACTGTTTGTGGGAGCGCAGGCCGGTGGCATGACCCAGTTCCGGATTGCCGGTGAAAATACCCACCGACCATCCGGGAAATTCCTTTTTCAGCTGCCGGCCCAATTCCGCGTAGGTCTCGCGCAGTGCTTCCTGTTCGCCCAGGCGCTCGCCATAGGGGGGATTGGTCAATACCAGTCCGGGTTTCACTTGGCGGTGACTGGGCACCTTGAAGGCCGCCACCGGGCGGCAGCTGACCCGCACCTGCTTTTCCAGCCCGGCGCGGGCGATATTGGCCTCGGCGGCAAACAGAACCTTGGCGTCGGCGTCGTAGCCGCGGATTTCCGGCAGTTCCCGTTCCAGCCCCTGATGCCGGCGCTCCAGCGCCTCCTCCCGCAGCGGCATCCACAGATCGCTCTGGTGGTTGAGCCAGCGCTCGAAACCGAATTCCTCGCGCAACAGTCCCGGCGCACTATCCGCCGCCATCATCGCCCCCTCGATAAGCAAGGTGCCGGAGCCGCACATGGGGTCCAGCAGCGCGCCGCCATCGGCGGCGATGCCCGGCCAGCCGGCGCGCACCAGCAGTGCCGCAGCGAGGTTCTCTTTCAGGGGCGCGGCGCCGATATGGGTGCGGTAGCCACGCCTGTGCAGGCTCGTGCCGCTGAGGTCGATGGCGATATCCAGCGTGTCCCGTTGCAGGCGCAGGGCCACGGTCAGGTCCGGATGGCGGCGGTCTATCTCCGGCCGCGCACCGCTCTGGCGGCGCAGCCGGTCGACGATGGCGTCCTTGGCCTTCTGGGCGCCGAACTGGCTGTTGCGGATTTCCCGGTTGGTGCCGGAGAACTGCAGCCAGAGTACACCGGAGGGATTGATATGCTCCTCCCAGGGAATCCCGGCGACGGCGCGGTAGAGATCTTCCGCATCGGCAATCCGGACCTGCCCCAGCCGTAGCAACACGCGGTTGGCCAGGCGGCTCCACAGGCAGCAGCGATAAGCCAATTGCAGAGAACCGGAGAAATGCACGGCGGCGGGCTGTTCGCGGGTCGCCCCGGCGCCCAGGGCGCGCAACTCCTCCGCCAGCAGGCTCTCCAGGCCCCGGGGGCAGCTGGCGGTAAAGTCGATAACGTCAGTCAAAATCCTGTCTCTCACTCAAGCGGAAACTGTGCCGGGAAGGCGACAATTTTGGGAAGATTTTCCCGCTATGCAAATTTCTTCTATTACCACTTCTCTTCAGACGAAAGCGTTCGTTCACAGGCCAGGTGGTTTTTGATCTACTGGGGCTGCGCTCATAACCGCCAGCTCAAAGGATGCCAACCGGTTCTCGCAATGTGAACCCAACAGTGCACAGCGAATGAAACAGCGCGCGGCGGCGAGCGCTTTTTTATTCCACAGGTTTTCACGATATCCTTGAATATCGGGGAGAGAAAACCTGCGAGGTGTCCAAACCTTATGAAACGCCAAAAACGCAACCAGTCCGACAGAGCCTTCTACAAAGGCTATCTGGCCGCCACTCAAAACAAGGCCATGGATCGTTGTCCCTTTGAAAATGAAGAGCTTCACCAGGCCTGGATCAACGGCTGGCGGGAAGGCCGGGAGGATTACTGGAACGGGTTTGAAGGCTCAGTCACAGCGCAAAAACTGGAAACCTACCGAGCGGTAACCACCAATGTGCACCACCCGGACGGCTGGCGCACCATGTAGCGGCCCGCCCCGCCTCGGGGCATACCGCAAGGCGCAAAGTGACCATCCACCTGATACCCGGGGGTAGTGTCCTGTATGGTACTAAATAGTGATACCAGCGGGCCGCTAAGCGGCCAGATGCAAGGCGCATTTGCGCCGGCGTAGTCATTCTACGTCAAGCAAGTGCAACGCCGCAGATGGCTGCTTAGCGGCCCGCCCGGAGGGAGCCCCCCA
>NZ_JBOFOC010000168.1:0-16304 GCF_051659245.1 Microbulbifer sp. | reverse complement strand
TCGGGCTCTGTTCGCGGGCATGTCGGATGGCCGCCCCGCCGCTCCTACAGGGGTTCGATTTTCCGCCTAACTTAGTGCCATGCAGGTCTGACGCTGCTATTCAGCGACAGAAAAACAAGATAACCATTTAAAAATAACGGTGCAAGGCACGGCCCTGGGGTGGCGCTCAATCGGCCAATGTAACTTATTTATCAATTGGACGCTGTTTTCCGCGCCCTCGCCGACCCCACCCGGCGGGCGATACTGCACAGCCTGGCCGATGGCCCCGGCACTGTAAGCGAACTGGCGGCGCCCTTTGAAATGTCGCTGGTGGCGGCGTCCAAACATATCCGGGTGCTGGAGCGCGCCGGGCTGGTACGGCGCGAGGTACGGGGGCGAACCCATACCTGTCATCTGGATGCGCGTCCCATGCACCGCGGCATGGAGTACCTGCAGGGACTTGCGCAATAGAGGGCTTGGAAGAGCGCGGTCGGTTGCGCTTTAATGGCGGACACCCAATATCAATCATAACGATAGGTGAATGTCATGGGGCCTGGGTTCCTTCCGCGTTTTTTTCTCTGCTTCCTGCTGCTGCCCCTTACTGCCCACTGCGATACCGTCCTGCTGCACGATATTCGGGGCTCCCATATCGTTGAAGGGGATTCCGGCAAACCCGCGGTGGAAAAGTTCTCCGCAATGGCTTTTCGCGATGGCAGGGTATTGGCGGTGGGGGAGGCGGCCGATCTGTCCGAGCGCTATAAAGGCGCCGAGGCAATCGACGGCCGTGGCCGCGCCCTGTTGCCGGGCCTGATCGACGCCCACGGGCATATGCCGGCGCTGGGATTGCTGCAGCGGGAAATCGATCTCCGCGATATGGGGTTTGCGGAAACCCTTGAGGCGGTCAAAAAATTCGCCGCCACCAGGTCCAAGGCGCAGTGGGTTACCGGGCGCGGCTGGAACCAGGTACTCTGGCCCGGCGGTCAGTGGCCGAGCGCCGCCGACTTGGATACGCTGGAAATCCCCCGCCCGGTGTGGCTGCGACGGGTGGATGGCCACGCCGGCTGGGCGAACACCGCGGCGCTGCGCGCCGCCGGTATCGACCGCGATTCCCCCGTGCCGGAGGGCGGGGAAATACTAAAAGACGCCGACGGCCGCCCCACCGGCATTCTGGTGGACAACGCCATGTCCCTGATGGAGCGGGCCATACCCGCGCCGTCGCAGAGGGAACTGGAAGCGGCGCTGGGCGCGGCGTTTGAAATCTCTCTGGCCAACGGCCTGACCAGCGTCCACGATGCGGGTATCAACGGCGACACCTATCGCGCCTATAGGGCCCTCGCCGAGCGCGGCGCCATTCCCATGCGGGTCTACCCGATGCTGGCGGTGGATGCGGACGAGTTCGCGCAGTTGCTGGAGGCGGGCGTCGTGGGCAGCGCGGACTCCCACCTGTTTATCCGTAGCATCAAAATCTCCGCCGACGGCGCCCTGGGCAGCCGCGGTGCCGCACTGCTGGAACCCTACCGGGACCGGCCGCAGACCTCCGGCCTGTTGTTGCACGGCGAGCGCGAACTGGATAAATATTTTGCCAGCGCGCTGGAGCGGGGCTTTCAGATCAATGTGCACGCCATCGGCGACCGCGCCAACCGCATTGTCCTGGATAAGTTCGGGAAATATGCCGGCGACGACTCGCGGGATTTCCGCCACCGCATAGAGCACGCCCAGGTCGTGGCACCCGAGGATATTCCGCGTTTCGAGCAACTGGATATCATTGCTTCCATGCAACCCATTCACGCCACCAGCGATATGAATATGGCCGGGGACCGCCTTGGCGAAGAGCGTCTCGACGGCGCCTACGCCTGGCGCACTTTCCTGGATCGGGGCATCCCGCTGGCCGCCGGTTCCGATTTCCCGGTGGAGCCGGTCAATCCCTTTCTCGGTATTCACGCCGCGGTCACCCGGCAGAACACCGGCAACGAGCCCGAGGGCGGCTGGATTCAGCGGGAGAAAATTTCCCTGATCGAAGCGCTGCACGCCTTTACCCTGGGTGCCGCCTATGCCGCACACCAGGAGGAGGTGATCGGCAACCTGGAATTGGGCAAGGCCGCCGATTTTATCCTGGTGGACAGGGATATTTTTGCCATCGATCCGAAGGAATTGTGGAAAACCCGGGTGCTGGAGACCTGGGTGGCGGGTGAGCGAGTCCATTAACCGGCACCATTGGTCTGTGAGTAAGACAAGAATTTTATGACCGACATCACTATTATCGGCGGTGGTCACAATGGGCTGGTTTGCGCCTGTTATCTGGCCAGGGCGGGCAAACAGGTGGCCGTTTTGGAGCGCCGCCCGATCGTTGGCGGCGCCGCGGTTACGGAAGAGTTTCATCCGGGCTTCCGCAATTCAGTGGCCAGCTACACGGTGAGTTTGCTGAACCCGAAGGTTATTGAAGATTTGCGGCTGCGCGAACACGGCCTGCAGATAAAACTCCGTCCGCAATCCAATTTATTCCCCCTGTCCGACAGTGAGAGCCTTTCCTTTCATCGAGACTTTGCCGACACCCAAGCGGAAATCGCCCGCTTATCGCCAAAGGACGCCGAGGCGCTGCCCGCTTTTTACGGGATGCTGGAAACGGTTGCGGATTTCTTGCGCGAGGAGCTGTTGCGCACGCCGCCGAACGTAGGCGGAGGGCTGCCGGACCTGCTGCGTGCCGGCGGCTTTGGCCTCCGGGCCAGGAAACTGGATATGGCGCAGAGGCGCGATGCGCTGGATTTGTTCACCAAGAGCGCGGCCGATGTGCTGGCCGAGTGGTTTGAGAACGACCATGTCAGGGCCGCTTTTGCGTTTGATTCCATCGTCGGCAACTACGGCGCACCGAGCACCCCCGGTTCGGCGTATGTACTGCTGCACCATGTTTTCGGTGAGGTAAATGGCGAGAAAGGGGCATGGGGCCACGCCGTCGGCGGTATGGGTGCCATTACCCAGGCCATGCTCAAAGAGGCACAGCAACTCGGCGTGGATGTACGCACGGACGCGGCGGTGGAGGAAGTGTTGATCGCAGATGGCCGTGCCGTGGGAGTACGGCTCGCGGATGGCGAAAAGTTGTCCGCGGGAAAGGTCGTCTCAAACGTCGGCCCCAAACTGTTGTTTTCGCAACTGGTGGCTCAACAGCATTTGAGTGAAGAATTTCGCCGCCGGGTGCGCGGTTATAAAGTGGCTTCCGGTACTTTTCGTATGAATGTGGCCTTGTCCGAGCTTCCGGACTTCACCTGTCGCCCCGGAACCGATCTGCAACGCCACCACCAGTCCGGCATCGTAATCGGGCCCAGCATGGCATATTTGGAACAGGCGTATTTTGATGCAAAGCAGTTCGGCTGGTCCAGGGAACCTATTGTGGAAATGCTGATTCCATCCACGGTCGATGACTCGCTGGCACCACCCGGACAGCATGTGGCGAGCCTGTTCTGCCAGCAGTTTTCCCCGCAGTTGCCGGACGGCGCGAGCTGGGATGATCACCGCGAAGCGGCTGCGGACACCATTGTCGATACGGTTGCGCGTTACGCCCCCAATTTCAAGCGTTCGGTGATTGCACGGCAGATTCATTCACCCCTGGACCTGGAGCGCAAGTTTGGTCTGATGGGCGGGGATATCTTTCACGGCGCCCTGGGGCTGGACCAGTTGTGGAGCAACCGACCCTTTATGGGCTACGCCGATTACCGCACACCTGTCCGGGACTTGTATATCTGCGGCTCCGGAACCCATCCCGGTGGTGGTGTCACCGGCGTACCCGGGCTCAATGCGGCGCGGGAGATACTGAAAGATCTGTAGGAGCGGGCCATGCCCGCGAACAGAACCCGATCGCGGGCATGTCGGATGGCCGCCCCGCCGCTCCTACAGGGTGGCTCGCTTAAGTCAATGCAGGTTCCCTGTGCCGGGCCTTAGGGCCTGTTGAGAACCTCGGTGTCGTTCAGTTTACCGCCCGGCGTCGGTGCAATTGGCAATATTGGCTGGGACTCAAACCGAATTGGTGCTGGAACCTTCGGCTGAAATGGCTCTGGTTGCAATAACCCAGGTCAAAGCAGATCCGTTTGGCCGGCTCTCCGCTTTTCAGGCGCTCGCAGGCGCTTTGCATGCGCAGCTGGTGCTGAAATTCCGCCGGCGTGCAGCCCAGGTGCTTTTTGAACTCGCTGAAGAAACGGCTGCGGCTCATGCAGGCGATCTTGCACAGCTGGTCGATATCCAGCGGGGCGGCGAGATCCCCCTGGATTGCATGCACTGCAGCGCTGAGCCCGTTGGCGTCCGGCGCCAGGGCGCAGGCGCGGAGCAGGAAGCTCCGTGTCTGCTGGCGAAGCATACGCACCAGCAGCTCGCTGATCCCGAGGTCGATCAGCAGGTCGCGGTCCGGCAGTTTCTCGCTGAAGGCGGTCATCATCCGTTCGAGCAGGGCTTGGGTGGCCTGGGTATGCGGAGTGTGGATGACTGTCTCGGGGCGGTAGTGCCAGTCTTCGAAGTCCCTGTGCAGAGGCGCAGTTTTATTCAACTGGGAACAGACCTCATCCACCCGTTTCCTG
Organism: Microbulbifer sp.; assembly: GCF_051659245.1. Taxonomy (NCBI): domain Bacteria; kingdom Pseudomonadati; phylum Pseudomonadota; class Gammaproteobacteria; order Cellvibrionales; family Microbulbiferaceae; genus Microbulbifer; species Microbulbifer sp. The sequence continues at coordinate 11,763 of NZ_JBOFOC010000168.1, read as the reverse complement.
GCGATTTCAATGGTGAGGCAATTGGTGGGACTGCCCATGGCAGCTTCGGGAAAGTCGATCTCGATATCTTCGCCGGGAGCCATGACAAATGATTCCCGCGGTAAAAATTTCGCCCTGTAGCCGCTGGGGCCGTGGAGAATTTTCTTTCCGTTGAGCATTCCGCAGTACAAAAGTTCGCCCGCGTGCAGATTCACACGTTCCGCCGGCATGTAGGTACTGTAGACGCTCAATTCCGCGTTGGGGCCGGCGAAAGACACCCGATTCTCGATCAGCTCGCGGGGCTCGCGAATTGGTTTCAGCATACTCGTCACCGGTTTATTGTCGTTATTTTCCTTGTCATGGACTCACAGACAACTGGATTGGACTCACGGGAAAGCCTGCCTACCCTCCAGGGTTTACATTAACCACAAAGCAGTGCCTGCCGACTGGCAGGATATGGTCCTGAATATACTATAAAAACGGCAATAGAGGATATCCGCGATGATTTACTCCCAGCCTGGCCAGGATAAGGCTCTGGTCACTTTCGAATCCCGCTATCAGAACTTCATCGGTGGGGACTGGGTGGCGCCGGTGGAGGGCCGCTACTTTGAAAACATTTCACCGGTAAACGGTCAGGTATTCTGCGAAATACCCCGCTCCGGCGAAAAAGACATTGAACTGGTCCTGGATGCCGCCCACGGCGCCAGGGACAGCTGGGGGCGTACCTCGGTTACCGACCGCGCCAACCTCCTGCTGCGCATCGCCGATCGCATAGAGCAGAACCTGGAAATGCTGGCTGTGGCGGAAACCTGGGACAACGGCAAGGCGGTGCGTGAGACCCTGGCCGCGGACATACCCCTGGCCGTGGATCATTTCCGCTATTTCGCCGGCTGCATACGCGCCCAGGAGAGCGGTCTTGCGGAGGTGGACAGTCACACGGTTTCCTACCATTTCCACGAACCGCTGGGGGTGGTGGGGCAGATCATTCCCTGGAACTTCCCTATCCTGATGGCGGCCTGGAAGCTGGCACCGGCACTGGCGGCGGGCAATTGCGTGGTGCTGAAGCCCGCGGAGCAGACGCCGGCATCGATACTGGTGCTGGTGGGGTTGATTGCCGACCTGTTGCCCGCCGGGGTGCTCAATATCGTAAACGGCTTCGGCCGCGAAGCGGGGGAGGCACTGGCCACCAGCAAGCGCATTGCCAAGATAGCCTTTACCGGCTCCACCCCGGTGGGCTCCCATATCCTCAAGTGCGCGGCCGAAAACATTATTCCTTCTACCGTGGAGCTGGGCGGGAAATCACCCAATATCTACTTTGCCGATATCCTGCAACAGGAAGAGAGCTATATCAGCAAGTGTGTGGAGGGAATGGCGCTGGCGTTTTTCAATCAGGGTGAGGTGTGTACCTGCCCCTCCCGGGCGCTGATCCAGGAATCCATCTACGACGATTTTATCGCCCGCGTTATTGAACGCACCAAATCGATCAAGCAGGGCAACCCGCTCGATACCGAAACGCAAATCGGCGCCCAGGCTTCGCGGGTGCAGTTTGACAAGATCATGAGCTATATCGATATAGGGCGACAGGAGGGTGCGGAGGTATTACTGGGCGGTGGCGCCGAGAGTATGAGTGGTGACCTGCAAGACGGCTTTTACATTCAACCGACCCTGCTCAAGGGCAGCAACGAGATGCGCGTGTTCCAGGAAGAGATCTTTGGCCCGGTGGTGGGGGTTACCACGTTCAAAACGGAACAGGAAGCCCTGGCGATCGCCAATGATACCGAGTATGGACTGGGCGCTGGTGTCTGGACCCGGGATATCAACTTGGCTTTTCGTATGGGGCGCAATATCCAGGCCGGACGGGTGTGGACCAACTGCTATCACCAGTACCCGGCTCACGCCGCCTTTGGCGGCTACAAGAAATCCGGTATCGGCCGCGAAACCCACAAAATGGCGCTGGAACACTACCAGCAGACCAAGAACCTCCTGGTCAGTTACGACACCAATCCACTCGGATTTTTCTGATCGGGCTTGTCTTCGCTGGGGGCGCGAGGCGCCCCTTTTTTGATTCTGAACGGCTTTCACCGCGTAATCGTCCGGCTTGCGATCCCATCTGTCCGTCCCGAGAGAGTAAAACGCGACAGGAAAATATCGCCGTGGATATGTCATAATCTAGTGTCCTGTATGGAACTAAATAGTGATACCAGAGCCCCCCCAGATTGCCCACAGTTAGGCGCAGCTCGCAGGGAATGGTCATTCCATTTTCAAGAGCTGCAACGCGGCTGTGGGCCCTCTCGATTGGTGAAGAGGGGGGGCTCCCTTCGGGCGGGCCGCTAAGCAGCCATCTGCTGCGTTGCACTTGCTTGACGTAGAATGACTACGCCGGCGCAAGTGCGCCTTGCATCTGGCCGCTTAGCGGCCCGCTGGTATCACTATTTAGTTCCATACAGGACACTGCTCTGCACGCATACCCGCTCCCGGAAGGAGCAAATCCAATAAAGTGGGGGAAGCAAATGTCGATACGCAGGCTGATCTTTGTGGCATTACTGGCGCTGCTCTCGGTGACGGCGCAGGCCAAAACCATCACCGAATACACTGCGGGCATGGAAAAGCATGCCGGGTATCACGACTTCTACTGGGACGACCACAACGGCAGGGTCCTGTTGGAGGTTGCAGACTTCGACCGCGAGTTCCTGCTGCTGACCGGTCTGGCCCAAGGCTTGGGCTCCAATCCGGTGGGGCTGGATCGCAACCAGGTGGGCGACAACCGGCTGGTGAAGTTCCAGCGGGTTGGGAACAAGGTGCTGCTGCACCAGCTGAACCTGAAGTACCGCGCTGAGTCGGACAACGCCGCGGAGCGCCGGGCGGTGGAGGAGGCCTTTGCCTCGTCGATATTGTGGGGCTTCGAGGCGCTGGCGCGGGAAGACGACCGCGCGCTGGTGGATTTCACGCCATTCCTGCTCTCTGACCAGCACGGTATCGCCAAACGGCTGAAGGACACCGAGCAGGGCAGCTTCAGTATCGATGCGTCCAAATCCGCCGTCTATCTGCCGCGCACCAAAAACTTTCCCAGGAACAGCGAATTCGAGGCACAGCTTACCTTTGCCGGCAGCGAGCCGGGTAACCACCTGCAGGAGGTGGTGCCGACGCCGACACTGGTCTCCCTGCGCCAGCATATCTCCCTGGTGGCACTGCCCGACGACAACTACCGGCCGCGCCGTTTCCACAGCCGCAGCGGCTATTTCCCCTTCGAGTACCGCGACTACGCGACGGCCATCGACCAGCCGCTGGACCAGCGCTTTATCTACCGCCACCGCCTGGTAAAGAAAAGCGGCAGTGGCGAAGTGGTGGAGCCGATCGTCTATTACGTGGATTCCGGCGTGCCGGAGCCGGTGCGCAGTGCCCTGATCGAGGGCGCCAGTTGGTGGAACCAGGCTTTCGAGGCGGCGGGCTACAAGAATGCATTCCAGGTAAAGCTACTGCCGGAAGATGCCGACCCGCTGGATGTGCGCTACAACGTGATCAACTGGGTGCACCGCTCCACCCGGGGCTGGTCCTACGGTTATTCCATTGCCGATCCGCGCACCGGTGAGATTATCAAGGGCAATGTCACCCTGGGTTCGTTGCGGGTGCGACAGGACTACCTGATCGCGCAGGGCCTGTTGCAGCCCTACGGAAAGGAGAAGGCCGATACCGAAGCGCTGAAGGCGATGGCATTGGCGCGCATCCGCCAGCTGTCCGCCCACGAAGTGGGCCATACCCTGGGCCTTGCGCATAACTTTGCCGCCAGTACCGAGGCGCGGGCCTCGGTGATGGATTACCCGGCGCCACTGGTGACTTTGCAACAGGGCTCCCTCGACCTGGCGGATGCCTATGCCACGGGAATCGGCGACTGGGATAAATTGGCGATCCGCTATGGCTACGGTGATGGCAGTGGAGACGAGCAGAGGCACCTGGATGCGGTTATTGCCGAAGCGCGAACACGAAACCTGCGTTTTATCTCCGATCCGGATTCCCGTGAAATCAACGATGCCCACGCCGTCTCCCATCTCTGGGACAACGGCCGCGAGCCCTTGCAGGAATTTATGCGGATGGTTGAGTTGCGCCGTTTCGCGCTGGACAACTTCTCCCCTGCGGCAAATCCGAAAAGCGCGCCCCGCTCCTCCCTGGAGGAAACCCTGGTGCCCGTCTACTACGGACACCGCTATCAGGCGGAGGCGGTGGGCAAGCTGATCGGCGGTCTCGATTACGACTACCTGTACAACGGCGCTGAGCGGAACAGCTACACCCTGGTGCCAGCGGAACGGCAGCAACAGGCAATCGACGCACTGCTGTCGACACTGGCACCGGAGTTCCTGGCGCTGCCGGAGCACGTTCTGCAATTGCTGCCGCCCAAGTCCTACGGCTACGCGCGCACCGCGGAGAGTTTCCCCGCCTATACCGGCGTCGCCTTCGATGCGGTGGCCCTGAGCGAGGCCGCGGCGGGCCATACTCTCGCGATACTGCTGGACCCGCAGCGCGCCGCGCGCATGGAGCAGCAGCACGGGCGCAGCAGCGAGATTCCGGGTTTCGGCGCGCTGCTAAAACAGTTGTCCGAGAGGGCGCTGGATACCGGCGCCTACAGCGGGCTGCAGGCCGCCGTTCACCAGCGCGTCAATCACGCCTATATCCATCGGTTGATGGTACTGGCGGGCGACAAGGGTGCAGCGGAATCGGTACGCGCCAAAGCTCACCTGGAACTGGCCAGGTTTCAGCACGCCATGGGTGGGATGAAATTGTTCGGCGAGGACCCGGAGGGTTATAACGCGCACTACTTTCATCAGGCGCAGCGCATTGCCGCATTTATGGATGGTGATCTGAAAGTTGAAGCTGGGGATTTGAAAACTATGCCGCCGGGATCGCCGATTTAAAATCGGCTGGACGGATGCTGCTGAGTTGAGATTCGGCACCCTGTAGGAGCCTGCAAGCAGGCTCCTACAAAAATGGTTAACTCAAGTCTTATGCCCGAACGGGGGGTTCGCCCCAACATTCTGCAAATCAGCCGCGGATAAACTGCGATTTCTTTATCCAGTGACTACCCCGGTATTTCCGGGTCGGCCTGGAATCCTTCTTCGCCCAGAAGAAATACCGGTTGAACTGAAACTCCACGTCATACCCTTCGGCCAATTCCGCCAGCGGCATCGCCTGCCAGCTGGTCTCGCGGCGCTTGCTGGTGGCTTCCAGCAGATATTCCTTGTTGCCGACAATGGCGACCACCCAGGCGTGGCCCTCCCCGTTGTGGGTGCCCATGGCGACGCGGGCGTCCACGCCCAGTTCTATCAGCCAGTCCGCGAGCAGAATTGCGTGGTCCTCGCAGTCGCCGCGCTTCTGGTAATAGGCCTGCCGCGAGGTCTGCCAGATATCGGCGAGGCCCGCGTACTGGAGGTGGTCGTACTGATACTCTTTGCGCATTGCCAGGGTGTACAGCGGTACCCAGAGTTGTTTGGTCTTGAACGGTTTAAAGCCCACCAGGTAACTGTTGGCAAAGTGGTGCTCGCTGTCCAGGCCGCGGGCGGAAGCGGCGGCTTCGCGAATGCCCTGCCAGTGCCAGATGGAGACGTAGGCGCTCTGCTCGGGGCTGCGCTTGGCCACGGACTGCTGGACAAACTTTTCGGTCAGTGGCCGGCTGCTGCCCTGTACCCGCACGACGCCGCGCTGGGAGTCCTTGGAATACTCTGCCTCTCCTGGCTGGCGGGCGAACTCCCGCAGTTGGAATTCAGGTTCGGTCGAGGGGGCGTCGGATAAGGTCACCAGTATATGTGGTAGCGTCAGGGCGGTACTGAAACCAATTGCCAGTATCCAGTAGCGCATGCCTGTCTCTATCCTTTCAGGCCGAAAGAGATAATGATGGCAATAAACAGCAGGATGGTGGAGGCGAAAATAGCCACTGCGATATTGCCGCTCTTCAATTCGCTTTCGATATCCACGTGCTTGAGCAGTTTCTTGTCGATTGCGATCAGGGAGAGTATGCCGATCAGCAGGGCGAGAAAGGTGTAGATTAAATTGACCCCCAGGTTGAACAGGGTGGCGGTGATAAACTCCAATTCCATAGGTGATTGCTCGCGACCAGAAAAACAGCGTAGCCGCCTATTAAACCACAAAAAAGGGGCGCCGCAGGCCCCCTGAGTCTGTCGCAATTTACAGTTCTTACCCACTACGGGGTTGCTCGCCGAGAGCGGGATGGTTCCCTGTAGGAGCGGCGCGACGGGGCGGCCATCCGCCCATGGCCGTGATCGATCTACTTCGTAGCACAGATTGATCGCGGCCATGGGCCGCTCCTACAGGGGAAGGTGGGGTTATTGGCCGCTTGCTACGGCCGAACCCTCGAGCTGCTTGCCGTCCGCATCCAACTCAGCTACCGGGCCTATATCCAGTGATTCGATGCCGTCAGCGATCTTCTTCTTGTCGCCGACGATCACCCAGGTAAAGCGGTCGGGCTTGATCACCTCTCCCGCCAGCTGGTGCACCCGCTCCAGGTCTATGTCGCGAATCCGCTGCGCGTAGCCGTCCATGTAGTTCAGCGGGCGCTCGTAGGTGACGATATCCGCTGCGGCGCGGGCCACCGCGGCGATGGTCTCGAAGCGGCCGGGCAGTTCGTTGATCCGCTTGCTTTTGATTTTCTCCAGCTCGTCCTGCTGTGCCGGCCGATTGGCGATATAGGCGTTAAGCTCCTTCTGCAGTTCCGCCAGGGACTCCTTGGTCTTGTCGGTCTGCACCGGTGCGTACACCAGGTAGGGCTGCTGGCCCACGGCGCCGGTCAGGAAGGAGTAGGCGCCGTAGGCCCAGTGCTTCTCCTCGCGCAGGTTCATATTGATGCGCGAGGTAAAGGTGCCGCCGAGGATGTCGTTCATCATATGTATGGCCTCGGCCCCGGGCAGCTTCTCCGAGGGCGCGAGCAGGCCGCCGATAATGATCGACTGCTCGGCGCCGGGCTTGTCGATCAGGTAGACGCGGGCGCTGTCCGGATGGGCGATCTGCGCCAGGTTCTTCCGCGGCAGCGGGGCCTCGGGTTTCTGCCAGTCGGCGAAGTGCTTTTCCAGCTGCGCCTTGAGCGCGTCCATGGTGATATCGCCCACTGCCACCAGGGTGGCGTTGTCCGGGCGCAACCAGGTCTCGTGGTACTGCACCAGATCGTCGCGGGTCAGGGACTGGATGGAGTCTTCAGTGCCGCTGCCGGTAAAGGGCACGCCGTAGGCGTGGTCCTCGCCGTAGAGCAGTGGCGGCAGGCTGCGCAGGGCCATCTGTATCGGCTTGGTCTTCTCCTGCTGGATGCCCGCCAGCCAGCGGCCGCGCTTGCGCTCGATTTCCTCTTCGGAGAAGGCCGGGTGCAGCACTATGTCGGCGAACAGGGCCATGGACTCGTCCAGATTGGCGCTGAGCGCATTGAGGCCAACGTCGGAAATATCTACATTGGCACCGCTATAGATGCGCGCACCAAGCATTTCCTTTTTCGCGCTGATCTCCAGTGCACTCAGCGTGGTGGTCCCCTCCTGCAGCATCGACATGGCGTAGCTGGCAGTGCCCAGTTTTTTTCCCAAGTCGGAGGCGTAGCCGGCGTCAAAGATCAGGCGCATATCGGCCACTGGCACCGAGTGGCGCTCCGCCAGCACCACCTTCAGGCCGTTGGCCAGCTCTGCGGTTTGCAGCTCCGGGAACGGTACGGACGGAAACTCGCCGGTGTCCGGCAGTTTGGACCGGTCGGCGCTGGCGTCCGCCACCTTGTATTCGGGGAAGGGGTGTACTTCCAGGTTGTAGTCGCCGTTGGACAGCCACTCTTGCGCCGCTGCCCGCACCTGCTGCGGGGTCAGTTGCTGCTTCTCGGTCAGGGCCTTGAGGGCGGCGTTGGGGTCGCCCAGGTACAGTTCGCCGCGGGCCAGGGTAACTCCCTTGCCGCTCCAGCCGCCGATCTGTTCCAGGTTGCGGGCGGCGCCGGCGTAGGCGCTCATATTGACCCGCTGCAGTTCCTCGGCGGTGGGTCCCTCTTCCAGGAAGCGCGCCACCTCCTCTTCGATGGCCTTCTCCACCTCGGCCAGCTCCACACCGGGCTTGGCATCGGCCACTACCTGGAAGATCGAGGCTAATTCGAATTCATACAGGTTGACCGAGGCGTTGGTGGCCAGTTGATCTTTGTAGACCAGGCGCTTGTACAGGCGGGAATTCTTGCCCTCCCCCAGCACCGCCGCGGCCAGAGCCACCGCATTGGCGTCCGCGTGGCTCAGGTTGGGGGTATTCCACACCTTGTACAGGCGCGATTGGGCCACGCGGTCGAACATCTGTTCGCGGGAGGACTGGTCGCGTTTGGCGATCCAGGCCTTCTTTTTCACCAGCGGCGGGCCGGCGGGAATATCGGCGAAGTAATTGCCCACCTTTTCCTTCGCGGTCTCCACATCGATATCGCCGGCCAGCACCAGCACGGTATTGGCGGCGCCGTAGTAGGTCTTGAACCACTGGTGCACGTCGTCCAGCGACGCCGCGTTCAGGTCCTCCATGGAGCCGATGGTGGTCCAGGAATAGGGGTGTCCCTCGGGAAAGATGGACTTCTGCATCTGCTCCCAGACTTTTCCGTAGGGCTGGTTCTGCCCCTGGCGCTTCTCGTTCTGCACCACGCCGCGCTGCTCGTCGAGCTTCTCCTGGGTGATGGCGCCGAGCAGGTGGCCCATGCGGTCGGACTCCATCCACAGGGCCATATCCAGCGCGTTCTTGGGCACCGTCTCGAAATAGTTGGTACGATCGAGCCAGGTGGTGCCGTTCATGCCGGTGGCGCCGGCCTGCTCGAAGGGCTTGAAGAATTCGTCGTCGTAGTTTTCCGAGCCGTTGAACATCAGATGCTCGAACAGATGCGCGAAGCCGGTGCGCCCGGGCTTTTCATCCTTGGAGCCCACGTGGTACCAGACCCCCACGGAAACGATCGGCGCCTTGGAGTCCTCGTGCACGATCACGCGCAGGCCGTTGTCCAGGGTGAATTTTTCGTAGGGAATGGAGAGGGGTTCCGGGGCCTTGGTCCCGACGGCAGGGGCGGCGGCCGGGGCTTCCTCAGTATTGGCGGGGGCAGCGGACTGCCGGGGTTCTTCGCAGGCGCTCAGCAACAGCGGCAGTGCGATGGCCAGGCAGCAGCGGGGAAAAATATTCATGGCGAATTCCTTTTTCCTGGTTATTTTCCCGGTCCTTTATACCGGCCGCCGCCGTTGCTGGCAAACCAGAGGGGAACCAAGCGCAGTACTGTAGGAGCGGGCCATGCCCGCGATCGGCGGTCGGCGATTCGACAGAATGACGCTTATTCGCGCCGTCCTTGGCGCTCATCCTCGCGCGCCTGCGGCCCAAATCGGCATTCTGCGATTTGTCGCGGGCATGGCCCGCTCCTACAGGCTGATTCTAAGCGTCGTCTTCGCTCTGCACCGCCAGCTGCAGGTTGCCGTCGCTGTCTTCGCTGGCGACCACCACGACCGGGCGGCAGCACACCGAGCAGTCTTCGGTATAGGTCTGCATGTCCACTGAGCGATCCACCACCAGGGTGATGGGCTCGCCGCAATAGGGGCAGCTGGCGCGATGCTCTTCCAGTCCCGGGATCATGTTGTGGTTCCTCGCGGTGGCAGGTAGCGCCCGGCCCAGGCGGCCAGGGTGTCGGCGATGTAATCCGCGTCCTTCTGGCGGGTGAGCAGGTGATCGGCGTCATCCAGGCTGATAAAGCTCTTCGGGTGCATGGCGCGGTTGTAGATTTCCGCCGCCTCGCCCACGGAAACCATATTGTCCAGCGGTGAATGATAGATCAGCAGCGGCCGGTCCAGGTTGCGGATATGGCCGGACTTGCGCCGCTGCAGGTCGTCGAGAAACTGCTTCCGGATCACGAAGGGCCGCCCGCCCAGCTGCACTTCCGCCTGCCCCTCGCGCAGGATGGTATCCACGGAGTCCGCGAACTGGCGAGTGACGTGCTCCGCATCGGCGGGGGCGGCGATGGTGGCGATGGCGCGGGCCTCGGGAATCGCGCCGGCCGCGGCGAGTACCGCGGCGCCGCCGAGGCTGTGGCCCAGCAGCAGTTCCGGCGGCCGCTGTTCGCGGCGCAGGAATTCGGCGGCGGCGAGCAGGTCCGCCACGTTGGAGGAGAAGTTGGTGTCGGCGAAGTCGCCTTCGCTGTCCCCCAGTCCGGTGAAGTCGAAGCGCAGCACCGCATAGCCCAGCTCTGACAGGCGGCGGGCCATGCGCGAGGCGGCCAGCACGTCCTTGCCGCAGGTAAAGCAGTGGGCGAAGAGAACCGTGGTGCGCGGCGGCCCTTTCGCCGGAACCTCCAGTATGCCGGCCAGCTGCGCGCCGCTGCCGCCGGGGAATGTCACCTTGTGCCGCCTGCCCATGGAGGTATCTCCCTGTCCGTTCCCGGGCAATGGTAGGGAGCGAAGGCCGGCGGGGCAATTGGCCTTTCAGCCGGTCTTTTGTGGCCACATCGCGTGGTAACGATATCAAGTGCCGCCGGGGCGGCGGTGGGCCCGCGCAATTGTTATAATCCGCGCCCACTTTTTCCACAGAACAGAGGGGACTGGCAATGGCGGTCAAACTGATGAAGGATCTGGACCTGAAAGGCAGACGCCTGCTGATTCGCGAGGACTTGAACGTGCCGGTAAAAGGCGGCGCGGTCACTTCCGATACCCGTATACGCGCCGCCCTGCCCACCATTGAGGCCGCCATCAATGCCGGGGCCCGGGTGCTGCTGATGTCCCACCTGGGCCGCCCCACCGAGGGCGAATACGACGAACAGTATTCCCTGGCCCCGGTGGCCGCCCACCTGGGCAAGCTGCTCGACCGCGAGGTGCCGCTGATCAAGGAGTGGCGCGACGGCGTGGAACTGGAGGACGGTCAGGTGGCCCTTCTGGAGAACGTGCGCTTCAACAAGGGCGAGAAGAAGGACGACGAGGAGCTGGCCCGCGCCTACGCGGGCCTGTGCGATATCTTCGTGATGGACGCCTTCGGCACCGCCCACCGCGCCCAGGCCTCCACCCACGGTGTGGCCAAATATGCCCCGGTGGCTTGTGCCGGCCCGCTGCTGGCGGAGGAACTGGATGCGCTGGAGAAGGCCCTGGCCAATCCCGCGCGGCCGATGGTGGCGATCGTCGGCGGTTCCAAGGTCTCCACCAAGCTCAGCGTGCTGGAGACCCTCGCGGATAAAGTGGACCAACTGATCGTGGGCGGCGGCATCGCCAACACCTTCCTCGCCGCGGCCGGCAAGCCGGTGGGCAAGTCCCTGTGCGAACACGACCTGCTGGACACCGCGAGCAGCCTGATGCAGAAATGCGATATCCCGCTGCCGGTGGACGTGGTGACCGGCAAGGAGTTCAGCGAATCCGCCGAGGCGGAAACCAAACCCGCCGACGAGGTGGCCGAGGACGATATGATTTTCGATATCGGTCCGCAGTCCTCGGAAAAGCTCGAGGAAATCCTGCGCGGTGCGAAAACCATTATCTGGAACGGCCCGGTGGGAGTGTTCGAATTCGACCAGTTCGGCGGCGGCACCGAGCGCCTGTCGAAAGCCATCGCCGAGAGCGATGCCTTTTCCATCGCCGGCGGCGGCGACACCCTGGCGGCGGTGGACAAGTACGATATCACCGACAAGGTCTCCTATATCTCCACCGGCGGCGGGGCCTTCCTGGAATACGTTGAGGGCAAGACACTGCCCGCAGTGGCGATTCTCGAATCCCGCGCCCAAGACTGACCGATATTTTCTGTAGGAGCGGGCCATGCCCGCGATCGAAGGTTCCGCCA
>NZ_JBOFOC010000167.1:0-26875 GCF_051659245.1 Microbulbifer sp. | reverse complement strand
CGGCCCATGGCCGCGATCAATCTCTCGGTGAACGGAAAGTCCGATCGCGGCCATGGGCCGCTCCTACAGGCATTACCAGCCAGCAGCTTCCTTCAGCGCATTGCCGATCTCGGCCAGGGAGCGCACGGTTTTTACACCGGCGTCTTCCAGCGCGGCGAATTTCTCGTCCGCGGTGCCCTTGCCGCCGGAGATGATCGCACCGGCGTGGCCCATGCGCTTTCCGGGAGGCGCGGTGACGCCGGCGATGTAGGAAACCACCGGCTTGGTGACGTTTTCCTTGATGTAGGCCGCCGCTTCTTCTTCCGCAGTGCCGCCGATTTCGCCGATCATGACGATGGCTTCGGTCTGCGGGTCCTTCTGGAACATTTCCAGGATGTCGATGAAGTTGGAACCCGGGATGGGGTCGCCGCCGATGCCCACGCAGGTGGACTGGCCGAAGCCGTGGTCGGTGGTCTGCTTCACCGCTTCATAGGTCAGGGTACCGGAGCGGGAAACGATGCCCACTTTGCCCGGCTTGTGAATGTGGCCAGGCATAATGCCGATCTTGCACTCACCGGGAGTGATCACGCCCGGGCAGTTGGGCCCGATCAGGCGCACGCCCAGTTCGTCGCACTTCACTTTCGCATCCAGCATATCCAGGGTCGGGATGCCTTCGGTGATGCACACGATCAGCTTGATACCGCCGTTGGCCGCTTCCAGGATGGAATCCTTACAGAAAGGCGCCGGTACGTAGATCACGGAGGCTTCCGCGCCGGTGGCTTCAACCGCTTCTTTCACGGTGTTGAAAACCGGCAGGCCCAGGTGTTCCTGACCGCCTTTGCCCGGGGTCACACCGCCGACCATCTTGGTGCCGTAGGCGATCGCCTGCTCGGAGTGGAAGGTGCCCTGGGAGCCGGTGAAGCCCTGGCAGATCACTTTGGTGTCTTTGTTAATCAGTACTGACATGATTATTTGTCCTCCGCGGCTTTAACCACTTGCTCAGCGGCATCCGTCAGGCTGGTGGCAGCGATAATGTTCAAACCGCTATCCGCCAGCACTTTTGTGCCCAGCTCTGCGTTGTTACCTTCCAGGCGCACGACCACCGGAATCTTAACGCCCACTTCTTCCACCGCGCCGATCACGCCTTCCGCGATCAGGTCACAGCGCACGATACCGCCGAAGATATTGATCAGTACCGCTTTGACGTTTTCGTCGGACAGGATGATCTTGAAGGCTTCGACCACGCGCTCTTTGGTCGCGCCGCCACCCACGTCGAGGAAATTGGCCGGCTTGCCGCCGTGCAGGTTGACGATGTCCATAGTGCCCATGGCCAGGCCGGCGCCGTTCACCATGCAGCCGATATTGCCGTCCAGCGCGACGTAGTTGAGTTCCCACTTGGCCGCATGCGCTTCGCGCGCATCTTCCTGGGAGGGGTCGTGCATTTCGCGCAGGTCCGGGTGGCGGTACAGGGCGTTGCCGTCGATCACAACCTTGGCGTCCAGGCAGTGCAGGTTGCCCTGGGGAGTGATGACCAGCGGGTTGATTTCCAGCAGGGCCAGGTCCTTTTCCTTGAACATCTTGGCCAGGCCCAGGAAGATCTTGGTGAACTGCTTGATCTGGTCGCCCTGCAGGCCCAGTTTGAAAGCCAGCTCGCGCGCCTGGTAAGGCTGGGCGCCTACCAGCGGGTCGATGGTGGCCTTGAGAATTTTTTCCGGGGTCTCTTCCGCAACCTTCTCGATTTCCACGCCGCCTTCAGTGGAGGCCATGAAAACGATGCGACGGGTGGAGCGATCCACTACCGCACCCAGGTACAGCTCCTGGTCGATATCGGTGCAGCTCTCAACGAGGATGCGGGAAACCGGCTGGCCGTTTTCGTCTGTCTGGTAGGTAACCAGGTTGTTGCCCAGCCACTTCTGGGCGAATTCTTCAATCTCCGCCTTGGAATCCACCAGCTTTACACCGCCGGCCTTGCCGCGGCCACCGGCGTGCACCTGGGCCTTCACCACCCACTTGTCGCCACCGATTTCATCTGCTGCCGCTGCTGCCGCTGCCGGGGTTTCCGCTGCAATGCCTTTGGAAACCGGCAATCCGTATTCCGCAAACAGTTGTTTGCCCTGATACTCATGCAAGTTCATAGTTAATACCAATTCACTTTTGAAAATTTAGAGGTGGGGGATTTCCCCCCTCTCCCCCGACCCCTCTCCCCAAGGGGAGAGGAGGGAGTTCGAACCGGGTCCCGAGGTCTCGGGTCCCGTTTTTTACTTACGCTTTTTACGGTTGGCTATGTGGATCGCGTGGCCGTTCACCGCCAGCGCGGCTTCCTTGACGCCCTCGGAGAGAGTCGGATGTCCGAACACGGTCATGCCGATATCTTCGGCGCTGGAACCGAACTCCATCGCGATCGCCACCTGCTGCACCAGGTCCGCCGCGGAAGGGCCGACGATATGCGCACCCAGCACGCGGTCGGTTTCCGCATGGGCGATGATTTTCACCATACCGTCCTTTTCGTTGGCAGCCACCGCGCGGCCCAAGGCAACGAACGGGAACACGCCCACATTGTAGGGCTCGCCATCCGCCTTCACCTGTTCCTCGGTGCGGCCCACAGCGGCGATTTCCGGGTGGGTGTAGATCACGTTGGGGATCACGTCGTAGTTCATCATCGGCTTCTGGCCGGCGATGCGCTCGGCGACCACCACACCCTCTTCAGAAGCTTTGTGGGCGAGCATGGGGCCGCGCACCACGTCGCCGATGGCCCATACGCCGGGCGCGGAAGTCATGCACAGGTCGTTGACGTAGATAAAACCTCGTTCGTCCAGCTTCACACCGGCGTCTTCAGACAGCAGGCCCTCGGTGTAGGGGCGGCGGCCGACGCATACGATCAGCTTGTCGAAGGTTTCCTGGTGCTCCTTGCCGTCTTTGTCCTGGTAGGTGACGACAACTTCCTTGCCCTTTACCTCTGAGCCGGTGACACGGCAGGACAGGCGGATATCCAGGCCCTGCTTTTTCAGGATCTTTTGCGATTCCTTGGCAATCTGCTGGTCCATGATCGCGAGGAAATTATCCAGCGCTTCCAGTACCACCACGTCGCTGCCCAGGCGGCTCCACACGGAACCCAGTTCCAGGCCGATCACGCCGGCACCGATCACGCCCAGGCGTTTCGGGGTTTCGGTGAATTCCAGTGCGCCGGTGGAGTCGACGATGATCTTGTTGTCCACCGGAGCCGGCGGAATGTTCACCGGTACGGAGCCGGACGCGAGGATCACATTGTCCGCTTCGTAGACGGTGGTCTTGCCGTCGAAGTCAGTGACTTCCACTTTCTTGTTGGACAGCAGTTTGCCGGTACCGTAAATGGAAGTGACCTTGTTGGCCGTAAACAGGCCGGCGATGCCGCCGGTAAACTGTTTGACGATCTGGTCCTTGCGCTCGACCATTTTCTTGACATCGATTTTCACCTTGCCGGTGTCGATGCCGTGCACGTCGAGGGAATCCTTGGCCTCGTGGTATTTCCAGGAGCTGTCCAGCAGCGCCTTGGAGGGAATACAGCCCACGTTCAGGCAGGTGCCGCCGTTGACACCCTTCCCTTCCTTGTTTTTCCACTTTTCGACACAGGCGGTCTTCAGGCCCAGCTGCGCGGCGCGAATGGCTGCGACATAACCTCCGGGACCGGAGCCGATTATGATTACGTCAAATTTTTCCGACATGGTCTGTTCCAGATATTTGTGAATTTAGGTGCGACCCGCGGTCGCATTGCCGAGCTGGAGCTCGGCGTTCCCAGGGCGGCCTGCGGCCGCGATCGCGGGCATGGCCCGCTCCTACATCAATCTCGATGCGAAGGCGCTGATGCCGGTGGCCGTCCGGGAAATGTTTGCCGATGAGGCTTTTTCCCGGACGGCCACCGGCAGCAGCGCCGCCACTGAGCCCAATTGAGCCCTTAAATCTCCAGCAGGATGCGGGCCGGATCCTCGATCATTTCCTTGATCGCCACCAGGAAGCCCACCGCTTCCTTGCCGTCGATCAGGCGGTGATCGTAGGACAGCGCCAGGTACATCATCGGCAGGATTTCCACCTTGCCGTCCACCGCCATGGGGCGCTCCTGGATCTTGTGCATGCCCAGGATCGCGGTCTGCGGCGGGTTCAGGATCGGTGTGGACAGCAGCGAACCGAAAACACCGCCGTTGGTGATGGTGAAGGTACCGCCGGTCATCTCGTCGATGGACAGCTTGCCGTCGCGGGCGCGCAGGCCCAGGTCGCGGATATTGTTCTCGATATCCGCCAGGCCCATGTTTTCCGCGTTGCGCAGCACCGGCACCACCAGGCCCTTGGGCGCGGAAACCGCCACGCCGATATCCTGGTAGCCGTGATAGACGATATCGTCGCCGTCGATGGAGGCGTTCACCGCGGAGTAGCGCTTCAGTGCTTCCACCGCCGCTTTCACGAAAAAGCCCATAAAGCCCAGACGGGTGCCGTTGTGCTTCTTCTCGAACAGATCCTTGTAGTTCTTGCGCAGGTCCATGACCGGCTTCATGTTCACTTCGTTGAAGGTGGTGAGCATGGCGGTGGACTGGGAGGCATCCAGCAGACGCTCGGCGATGCGCTTGCGCATGCGGCTCATGGGCACGCGCTTCTCCACGCGCTCGCCCGGGGCCACGGCCACTTCCGCGGCGGCGGCAGCCGGTGCGGCGGCGGGGGCTTTTTCCGCTTTCTGCACGTCTTCCTTGGTGATGCGGCCGCCCTTGCCGGTGCCGCTGACCTTGCTCAGGTCCACGCCCTTCTCTTCCGCCAATTTGCGCGCCGCCGGGTTGACCAGTTGATCGCCGCCGGCCGCGCTCTCCGCAGCGGGTTTCTCTTCCGCTTTTTTCTCTTCTGCCTTTTCTTCCTTCTCTCCGGCACCCGCTTCACCGCGGGCGCCCTCTTCAGCGCCCGCGGCCCCTTCGGTAAAGAGCGCGATGACTTCATTGGACAGGACGGTATCGCCCTCGTCCTTGATAATTTCGCTGAGGGCGCCATCGGCCGGGGCAACCACTTCCAGCACCACTTTGTCGGTTTCGATATCCACGATCAGTTCATCGCGGGACACGGCTTCGCCGGGCTTTTTATGCCAGGTGGCAACAGTGCCATCCTGGACCGATTCCGGGAAAGTTGGCGCTTTAATCTCGATCGTCATTGTTCCTGTTTCCTGAGATTGACTCTACTAATTACTGCCGCCGATTTATTTGACGGTCAGCGCCTCATTGATGAACTTGTTCTGTTCTTCCAGGTGGGTGGCCATATAGCCCGCCGCCGGTGCGGCGGATGGCTCGCGGCCCACGTATTCCACCTCCAGCTTGGGATGTGTCTCCGCCAGCAGGCGGCGCAGGTGGTGCTGGCTGTGATACCAGGCGCCCTGGTTCATCGGCTCCTCCTGGCACCAGGCCACGCTTTTGAGCTTCTTGTAGGCGGATACCGCTTCGACGAACTCCTCGTCCGGGAAGGGGTACAGCTGCTCGAGGCGCACCAGAGCCACATCCTCCTGCTCCCGCTCCATGCGCGCTTCCAACAAATGGTAGTAAACCTTGCCGGAGCACAGGATCAGGCGCTTGACCTTGGCCGGGTCCACCCCGTCGTCCTGGATGACGTTGTGGAACCTGCCGTTGGCCAACTCATCCAGGCTGGAAGTGGCCAGCTTGTGGCGCAGTATCCACTTGGGACTCATGATCACCAGCGGGCGGCGCATCGGGCGGATAGCCTGGCGGCGCAACAGGTGGAAAATCTGCGCTGGGGTGGTGGCGTTGCACACCTGGATATTGTGCTCGGCACACATTTGCATAAAACGCTCCAGGCGCGCGGAGGAGTGCTCCGGGCCCTGCCCTTCATAACCGTGCGGCAGCAGCATCACCAGGCCACACATGCGGCCCCATTTGTGCTCGCCGGAGGTGATGAACTGATCGATCACCACTTGGGCGCCGTTGGCGAAATCGCCGAACTGAGCCTCCCAGATCACCAGTGATTTGGGTGTGGTGGTCGCGTAGCCGTACTCGAACGCCAGCACCGCCTCTTCCGACAGCAGCGAATCGTAGATATCGAACGCCGGCTGGCCCTCGTACATATTCTCCAGCGGCACATAGCAGGAACCGTCCTTCTGGCTGTGCACCACCGCATGGCGGTGGGAGAAGGTCCCGCGGCGCACATCCTCGCCGGTGAGGCGGACCATATAGCCCTCTTCCAGCAGGGTGCCATAGGCCAGGGTTTCCGCCATGCCCCAGTTGAGCGGCAGGGCGCCGCCGGCCATCTTGCGGCGGTCCTCATAGATCTTGGCCACCTGGCGCTGCATCACCACACCGTCCGGCACCGTGGTCATACGCTTGGCGACGTCTTTCAGTTTCGCCAGTTCCATACCGGTATCCGCCGGGGTCTGCCAGTCGTGATTCAGGTAGGGGGTCCAGTCCACGAACATGGACTCGTCCGGCTCCTGCACCAGGCCGGTGGCCACATCCTCGCCCCTATCCAGTTTGTCGCGGTAGTCGCTGGCCAGCTTGTCCGCGGCCGGCTTGTCGAGCACGCCTTCATTGACCAGCTTCTCCGCATAGAGGGTGCGGGTGGTCTTGTGCTTGCGGATGGTCTGGTACATGCGCGGCTGGGTCCCGGAGGGATCGTCGGTCTCGTTGTGGCCGCGGCGGCGGTAGCACACCAGGTCGATCACGATGTCCTTCTTGAACTCGTAGCGGTAGTCCACGGCGAGGAGCGCAGCCAGCACCACCATTTCCGGGTCGTCGCCGTTCACGTGCAGCACCGGGGCGTCGATCATCTTCGCCACGTCGGTGCAGTACTCGGTGGAGCGGGCGTCCTCGCGCTTGCTGGTGGTGAAACCCACCTGGTTGTTGAGCACGATATGCACGGTGCCGCCGGTGTAGAAGCCGCGGGTCTGGGACATCTGCAGGGTCTCCTGCACCACGCCCTGGCCGGCGAAGGCGGCGTCGCCGTGGATATTCACCGGCATCACCTTCTCGCCGGCGCTGTCGCCGCGGCGGTCCTGGCGGGCGCGCACCGAGCCCTCCACCACCGGCGCACAGATTTCCAGGTGCGAGGGGTTGAAGGCCAGTGCCAGGTGCACCTCGCCACCGGGAGTCATCACGTTGGACGAGAAACCCTGGTGGTATTTCACATCGCCGGAGGTATCCAGGGTCTTCTTGCCCTCGAATTCCTCGAACAGGTCGGAGGGGTTTTTGCCCAGGATGTTGACCAGGGTATTCAGGCGGCCGCGGTGGGCCATACCCATTACGATCTCCTTCACCCCGTAGGTGCCGGAGCGGCGGATCAGTGCGTCCATCAGGGGGATCAGGCTCTCGCCGCCCTCCACCCCAAAGCGCTTGGTGCCGGGATACTTGGAGTCCAGGTGGCGCTCCAGGCCCTCGGCGGCGGACAGCCGCTGCAGGATTTCGATCTGGACGTCGGTGCCGAAGTTGGGCTTGGCCTGGCTGCGTTCCAGGCGCTGCTGGAACCACTGCTGCTCGTCCAGGTTGGACAGGTGCATGATCTCAGCGCCCAGACTGCCGCAGTAGGTGCGCTCCAGCCCCTGGACGATTTCCCGCAGGGTCGCCTCTTCCTTGCCAAAGAAGAGATCACCGGTCTGGAAGGTGGTGTCGTAGTCACCCTCGGTGAGGCCGTGGTAGTTGAGCTGCAAGTCGGGGACCTGCTCCCGCGCCATCAGGCCCAGGGGATCCAGGGTAGCCTTCTTGTGGCCGCGGTGACGGTAGGAGCTGATCAGTTGCAGGACTTTGACCTGCTTGCGTTCGTGTTCGATATTGATGGCGCCGGCCCCGGGGGCGGCCAGCGGGCGGGTGCGGTGCTTGGCGAGTAACTCAAAATGTTGCCGCACTGCGGCATGGGAGACGTCGCCGACACCGTTCACCCTGGGGAGACTGTCGAAGTAACTGCGCCACCCCTCCGGCACGCCGTTGGGATCGTGCAGATAAGTCTCGTACAGTTCCTCCACATAGGCTGCGTTGCCCCCGGAGATATGGGAGCTGCGCCACAGCTGCTCCATGGTACTTTCGTGCATGTTGATGCCTACCTCGTTGCGGTGCGCCGTTTTCCGGTACCCGCACTGCTCTACTTTCCTTACTCACAAAAGGGGAGGCACTAAAAGTCACCTCCCCTTTTTCACTTGGAACCGGCTCAAGGGCCGATTTTCTTTAGATAGGCGCCGCCGTTGGCGCCGAGCCCACACGGAGGGCTCAACCGGGCTTTGATGCCTGCCCCGCCGCTACACGGCGCGGGCCAGCAACATATGGCGGATATGGCCGATCGCCCGGGTGGGGTTCAACCCCTTGGGGCAGACGTTGACGCAGTTCTGGATACCGCGGCAGCGGAAAACACTGAAGGGGTCATCCAGTTTGGACAGGCGTTCGTCGGTGGCCCCGTCGCGGCTGTCCACCAGGAAGCGGTAGGCCTGCAACAGGCCCGCCGGGCCGATGAACTTGTCCGGGTTCCACCAGAAAGACGGACAGGCGGTGGAACAGCAGGCACAGAGGATACATTCGTACAGGCCGTCGAGCTTCTCGCGCTCTTCCGGCGACTGCAGGCGCTCGATGGCCGGCGCCGGGGTGTCGTTCTGCAGGTACGGCTCGATCTTCTTGTACTGCTCGTAGAACTGCTCCATATCCACCACCAGGTCGCGGATCACCGGCAGACCGGGCAGCGGCCGCAGCACCAGTTTACCCTTGCGCGCCGCTTCCGAAAGCGGAGTGGTGCAGGCCAGGCCGTTGCGGCCGGAGATGTTCATGCCGTCGGAACCGCACACGCCCTCGCGGCAGGAGCGGCGGAACGACAGGGTCGGGTCCTGCGCCTTCAGCAGCTCCAGCACGTCCAGCACCATCAGGTCCTTGCCCTCGGTGTCCAGCTCGTAGTCCTGCATATACGGAGCTTTGTCGGTCTCCGGGTTGTAACGGTAAATGCTTACTTTCAACATTTCTCTGCTTCCGAACGTAGGGTGCGCCATGCGCACCAGTATGCTTTGCGGCTTCGCGGTGCGCGCGGGCAGAAAAATGCTCCTGCATTTTCTGCACTTCCGCCATCCATGGCGGTCGCGCACTCTACTGGTTTTTAGTAGGTCCGAGCCTTGGGCTCGAAGGCTTCCACAGTGCTGGGGGCAAAGTTGACCGCGCGCTTGCCGGCACGTTTCTCCGCCGGGAAGAACATGGAGTGGCACAGCCAGTTCTCGTCGTCGCGCTCCTGGTAGTCCTCGCGGGCGTGGGCGCCGCGGCTCTCGGTGCGCACTTCCGCGGCGATGGCAGTGGCCTCGGCCACTTCCAGCAGGTTCTGCAGTTCCAGCGCCTCGATACGGGCGGTGTTGAAAGCGCGGCTCTTGTCCTCCAGGCGCACATTGTCGATGCGCCCGCGCAGCTCTTCCAGCTTCTTCACCCCCTCGGCCATATAGTCGCCGCGGCGGAATACGCCGAAGTGGTTCTGCATCACATTTTGCAGCTCGGTGCGGAGGCTCGCGGCCGATTCGCCGTCGTTGCTGTTCTCCAGGCGGTTCAGGCGCGCCATCGCCGCTTCGATATCGGAATCGGAAGCCTCGCGGTGCTCGATGCCCTCGCGCAGGGACTGCTCGATAAACAGGCCGGAGGCGCGGCCGAACACCACCAGGTCCAGCAGGGAGTTGCCCCCCAGGCGGTTGGCGCCGTGTACCGATACGCAGGCCACCTCGCCGCAGGCATAGAACCCCTCCACCACCTGGTCGTTGCCGGAGGCATCCTGGGTCAGGGCCTGGCCATGCACATTGGTGGGGATGCCGCCCATCATATAGTGACAGGTGGGAACCACCGGGATGGGATCCTTCACCGGGTCCACGTGGGCGAACGTCTTGGACAGCTCGCAGATACCCGGCAGGCGGCTGTTCAGCACGTCCTCGCCCAGGTGGTCGAGCTTCAGGAATACGTGGTCGCCGTTGGGCCCGGCGCCGCGGCCGTCGAGAATCTCCAGCACCATGGAGCGGGCCACCACATCGCGGGAGGCCAGGTCCTTGGCGTTGGGGGCGTAGCGCTCCATAAAGCGCTCGCCGTCCTTATTAATGAGGTAACCACCCTCACCGCGGCAGCCCTCGGTCACCAGCACGCCGGCGCCGGCAATACCCGTCGGGTGGAACTGCCACATCTCGATATCCTGCACCGGCATCCCCGCGCGCAGGGCCATGCCCACGCCGTCGCCGGTATTGATGTGCGCGTTGGTGGTGGAGGCGAAGATGCGGCCGGCACCGCCGGTGGCGAATACGGTGGCCTTGGATTTGATGAACACCACTTCGCCGTCTTCGATGCACAGCGCAATCACGCCCACCACGGCGCCGTCCTGGTTCTTCACCAGGTCCACCGCGAACCACTCGTTGAGGAACACGGTGTCGTGCTTGACGTTGTTCTGGTACAGGGTGTGCAGCAGCGCGTGGCCGGTGCGATCCGCTGCCGCGCAGGTGCGCGCGGCCTGGCCGCCGCGGCCGAAGTCCTTGGACTGGCCGCCGAAGGGGCGCTGGTAGATGCGGCCCTCCTCGGTGCGGGAGAAAGGCAGGCCCATATGCTCCAGCTCAAATACCGCCTCCGGGCCCACGGAGCACATGTATTCGATGGCATCCTGGTCGCCGATATAGTCGGAACCCTTCACGGTGTCGTACATATGCCAGCGCCAGTCGTCCTGCGGATCGGCGCTGGCGATGGCACAGGTGATGCCGCCCTGGGCGGAGACCGTGTGGGAGCGGGTGGGGAAAACCTTGGTGATCACCGCAGTCTTGAAGCCGGACTGGGCCATCTGCAGGGCCGCGCGCATACCCGCGCCGCCGCCGCCAATTACGATCCCGTCAAAGGCAATGGTTCGCATATTCGACATAAGTTACAGACCCCACAGAATTTCAATGCCCCACGCCGTGTAGAACACGGCAACCGCGGCCAGCAGTACTTCCATCACAAGACGCAGCACGGTGGCCTTGGCCCCCATCAGGCGGTTGGTGATGTAGTCGGTGATTACAGTCCAGAGCCCGATCCAGGCGTGCACGATGGTGGAGAGCAGGGCCAACAGCGTGAACACCCGCATCCAGCGCTGGGCAAACAGGGCGGACCAGCTCTCGTAGCCAAAATCCTTACTCAGGAAGATGAAACCCACTATAAAGAAGGTGTAAACCGCGAGCAGCACCGCAGTAGCGCGCTGGTACAACCAGTCGAAAGTGCCGCTGCGACCGAAGCTTGTAATTGTCGTTACCATAACCAGACCCCCGCCAGCAGAATAAGAACTGCGGAGACGGCCAGCACCACTACGGCACTGCGTCGACCGCCCTCAAGGGATTCGCCGATCCCCATATCCATCAGTAGGTGACGGATACCCGCCGCCAGATGGTAGATAAGTGCCGCCAGCCCGGCCCACAGGACCAGCTTGGCCGGAGTACTGTCGAAGGCCGTCGCCACTTTGGCGAAGCCCTGCTCGGATTCCAGGCTGGCACTGAGCATGTACAACAGCAATGCCACCACGGCGAAGAGGACCACGCCGGAGACGCGATGCAGTATGGAAACCAGAGCTGCGACAGGAAGATTGATAGTGGAAATGTCTAGATTGACAGGTCTGTTTTTGTTCACAGGAAAAACACCTTGTTGCCCTGAACGACCGGGCGCCCGTTAGCTTTTCAAAATGGAGGGGCTAGCTGCTTGCTGATCACTTCGCATACGACCTGCTGAAGCCTTGTACAAAGTGGCCTTACCATGGCGCAAGCCGCGCGGATTATAGGCATTCGATCCCCAAAACACAACGAGACTGCACCGCTTACCGGAGGTTTACCACACTTGGCCGCAGGAAGAGGGGCGCGCCAGGCCGGCGAAATTTCCGATGACAATCCTCCCGCCAGCCAGGGAAAAGCTCTGCAACAGGCGCCGGGAACCGAATATCCTACCGCTGAGGGACTGGCCACCCACCCGGTTTGGTTTGACAATTTGCGGCGCGCCACTTAAGTTTGGCCCCGCTCGAGAGCCCTCTGGGCCCCTTGGGGCCCCAAAGACGAGCCCTGCATACAACGGCAGAGGCCGGATGGATACGGGCTGCAAGTGGGATCGATCGCGGCCAGGAGCCGCTCCAATCTCCCCCTAAGCCGGTAAAAGAACAGTTTTAGGAGTCCGCAATGTCCGATAAAAAAGCGCAACTTACGGTCGACGGTATCGACGGCACCATCGAGATGCCCGTCCTCTCCGGCACCGTCGGCCCCGACGTTGTCGATGTCAGCAGCCTGACCGGCAAGGGCTTGTTTACCTACGACCCGGGCTTCGTGTCCACCGCCGCCTGCGAGTCCAAGATCACCTATATCGACGGCGCCAAGGGCGTACTGCTGCACCGCGGCTACCCCATCGAGCAACTGGCGAAGAGCTCCGACTACCTGGAGACCTGCTACCTGCTGATGAACGGCGAGCTCCCCAATGCCCAGCAGAAGAAGGAGTACGTCAGCAGCATCATGAACCACACCATGGTGCACGAGTCCCTGGTGAACTTCTTCAAGGGCTTTCGCTACGACGCCCACCCGATGGCGATGATGTGCGGCGTAGTCGGCGCCCTCGCCTCCTTCTACCACGACTCCCTCGATATCACCGACCCCGAGCACCGCAAGATCTCCGCCGACCGCCTGATTGCCAAGATGCCCACCCTGGCCGCCATGTGCTACAAGCACTCCAAGGGCCAGCCGTTCATGTATCCGGACAACAGCCTGAGCTATGCGGAAAACTTCCTGCATATGATGTTCGGCAACCCCTGCGAGGCGAGCAAGATAGACCCGGTGGTGGCCAAGGCAATGGATATCATCTTCCTGCTGCACGCCGATCACGAGCAGAATGCCTCCACCTCCACCGTACGCCTGGCCGGCTCCTCCGGTGCCAACCCCTTCGCCTGCATCTCCTCCGGCATCGCCGCTCTCTGGGGACCGGCGCACGGCGGCGCCAACGAAGCGGTACTGGACATGCTGCAGGAGATCGGCGACGAGAGCCGCATCGACGAGTTCGTCAAGCGCGCCAAGGACAAGGACGACCCCTTCCGCCTGATGGGCTTCGGCCACCGCGTGTACAAGAACTTCGACCCGCGCTCCCGTGTGATGCAGGGCATCTGCGACGAAGTGCTGGGAGCCATGGGCGTGGAGAACGACCCCCTGCTGAAGATCGCCAAGAAGCTGGAAAAGATCGCCCTGGAAGACGAATACTTTGTGGAGAAGAAGCTCTACCCCAACGTGGACTTCTACTCCGGCATCATCATGAAGGCCATTGGCATTCCCACCGATATGTTCACCGTGATCTTCGCCACCGGCCGCACCGCCGGCTGGATCGCCCACTGGGACGAGATGATCTCCAATCCCTACAAGATCGGCCGCCCGCGCCAGCTGTACACCGGCTACACCCAGCGCGACTACGTGCCGCTGAACCAGCGCTAAATCAACGGTGCCCGCAAAAAAACCCGGCATTCGCCGGGTTTTTTTATGGAATTTGCATCCCAGGACTCGACGCCGCTGGCCGCGATCAATCGATAGTCGGAGTGACTGGAAGTCCCGATCGCGGCCAGCGGCCGCTCCTACAGAAATCGAATAACAATCATGTTGTTTATTGCGTAAGTTGGTATGAACAGGTTTGTGAAAAAAGTCATACAGAAACTGCTCGCTCCTCGGGGCACGGGAAAGAACGCCAGCGCCAGATGCGAAGGGCCCGATGCCGGGGGCCGTTTGTGAAACGTTTACCGATGAGGTTGTTGAGCAAACGGCCACCGGCAGCGGGCCCGCCCAGGCCTTTCTTACTGGCAAGTGCGGAAAGCACACAGCAAAAGCGGCCGACGTTGTTTCGACCGCTCGTTTCAAGATGACTGGAACTCACCGCTGTTTCACTCGCTGAAATCCTTCCAGACCAGTGGTCACCCGCTGTGGGTTTATTTACGGTTGTGTCCAGTCTCGTTACGGACCGCTTGTTATTTGCTCCCCCTACCCGGGCATTACTAGTTTAGTGTCCCCACGGCTGTTTCCAAGGAATCAACCGTCTTTCAGTGGCTCGATCAGCCCCTCCAGTCCCAGGGTTTTGACCTCCAGGGCCAGCGCCATTAACCGGCCCAGCCGGCCCTCGGGAAAGCCCTTGTTCGCAAACCACAGCAGGTAGGCCTCCGGCAGGTCGATCAGCGGCCGCCCCGCATATTTGCCGAAGGGCATGGGCATGCGCGCGATATCCAGCAGATCCTGTTTTTCGAAGGTCACTGTATTTTCCATTGGTTGTTCGACCTACCCCACCATACACTGGCTCAGGTCTACTCGCAGTAACAGAGGTGCTTATGAGTATTCAACTCCTCAAACGTCTGGGTCTTACCTTCCTGCTTATCGCCGCCCTGGGAAGTCTTGGCTGTGCCAATATGAATCCCACCGAGCGTCGGGTGGCCACCGGCGCAGGCATTGGTGCGGTAACCGGGGCCCTGATCAGTGGTGGCCGCGTGGGAGGCACAGTGGCCGGGGCTGCACTCGGAGCGGGTGCCGGCTGGATCTATGACTACGAGAGGAAAAGACACTTTTACTACGACCGATATGGCCGTCGCGTTTACCGGTAAGCGGTGCCTTGACCCGGCAATATCGATTGCCGGGTCAAGGGCTTTCGATTACAGCAGCTTAATTTTTGTCTTGCCACAGCGCTGGCAACGGTATTCAGTCACCAGTTTGCCCTGCTTCACATCAAACTTTTTCTCGGTGACCACCTGCCATTTGTGAAAACCGTCGCGACACAGGCTGTTACCCTTGTGTTTCTGCCAGGCAGTTTTGCGCTTGAAAGGCAGTATATCTCCCATAACCGTCAGGCGACCTCCCCCGCCGCGTGGCCCGATGCCCAGGCCCATTGAAAATTGTATCCGCCCAACCACCCCGTCACATCCAGCACCTCGCCGATAAAATAGAGCCCCGGCTGCTTTCTGCACTCCATGGTACGCGAGGATATCTCATCGGTGTCCACACCGCCCAGGGTGACTTCCGCGGTCCGGTAGCCCTCGGTGCCCGCGGGCACCAGCTGCCAGTGCTGCAGCTGTTCGCCGATATCCCTCAATTTCACTTGCGTGTACTGTTTTAATGGCAGGCTGGCAATTTTCCGTTGCTGTAAAAAATACTGCACCAGCTTTTTGCTCCACAGCTCCGCCAGCGCATTGTGCAGGTGGATATTCGGCCTTTCCGCCCGCTGCTCCCCCAACCACTGTGCCAGGTCCCGGCCCGGCGCCAGGTCGAAATCCACTGCCCGCCCCTCGCGCCAGTGGCTGGAAATCTGCAATACCGCCGGACCACTCAGGCCCCGGTGGGTAAACAGCAGCTGCTCGTTAAAACTGCCCGCGTCGCAGCTGGCAGCGACCGCCAGCGCGCTGCCGGGCAGTTCCTCCTGCTGCTCCAGTTGGCGCCTGTGCAGGGTAAAGGGCACCAGCGCCGGGCGGGTGTCGATAATATTGAGGGCGAACTGGCGCGCCACCTCATAGCCGAACCCGGTGGCCCCCATGGTGGGGATCGACAGGCCGCCGGTGGCGATTACCAGGGATTCGCAGTGCGCCTCCCCCAGACTGGTGCGCACACAGAAGCCTTTTTCCTGCGGCTCGATGGAGAAAATACTGCAACGGGTGCGAATCTGCACCCGGGAGTCCCGGCATTCGCTCAACAGCAAATCGACGATATCCCTGGATTTGTTGTCGCAAAACAGCTGGCCCAAGGTTTTCTCGTGGTAGGGGATTCCGTGTTTTTCCACCAGGGCGATAAAGTCCCACTGAGTGTAGCGGGCCAGGGCCGATTTGCAGAAGTGCGGGTTCCGGCTGTAGAAATTTTCCGGTGCCGTGTACAGGTTGGTGAAATTGCAGCGCCCGCCGCCGGACATCAGGATTTTCTTACCCACCTTGTTGGCGTGGTCCAGCACCAGCACACTGCGGCCCCGCCGGCCGGCCACCGAGGCGCACATCAGCCCGGCGGCGCCGGCGCCGATCACCAGCACATCGGTTTGTAAGGGAAGGTCGCTCACGGCGACGGAGTTTCGATCAGGCCCGCGGCAGGGTCACACCGCGCTGACCCTGGTACTTGCCGCCGCGGTCCGCATAGGACACATCGCAGACCTCGTCGGACTCGAAGAACAGCATCTGCGCCACGCCCTCGTTGGCGTAGATCTTCGCCGGCAGGTTGGTGGTGTTGGAGAACTCCAGGGTGACGTGGCCTTCCCACTCGGGCTCCAAGGGGGTTACGTTTACGATAATGCCGCAGTTGTGGACGAAAACTCCCGCCTCCAGGGCGAAGTTACCGGCCTCCGGTACGGTCAGGCAATAGACGTCGTGGTCACCGGGCAGCGCCCGGACACTGGCCACCTTGTGATTGCGGTACTCGCCGCGACCTTGCATCTGGCCAATGACATCGGGGAAGCGGCGAAATACGGATCTGTCGCAGTTCAGCAGGCGGGCCGCACCGCGGATCGAGCCCGTCTGATCCAAGGCCCAGCGCACACGATCGGCGGTAATTTCGGGGCGAAGGTTGATCTGGCGGGCGATTTCCCGTTGCTGCCTGCGCCGCGAACCATTGTCGCGTGCCCAGGCAGCGGCACTCAGGCGACTCTGGCGCTCTCTTTCCGCAATATCCGCGTAGCGATGCACCATGGCCTGGCAGCGCCGCTCCCGAGTCTCCTCACTCGGATTCTGCCGAGCTTCCAGAACACGCTCGCGAATCTGTGCATACCGGGGATCTTTCCAGAAGTTCAGAGCACGCTCCGACTGTACTTTCGAATAATGCGCCGACCATTCCGGATCCAGGGAAAGTCGCCCCAGCGCCTCGCGAATACTCGCCGAATGCTCTTGCGGGTCGAAATCCTCGCCGTAGGTTTCCGCATTGTGGTGGCGAATATGTTCGGACGCCTCCATGCGCAGAATATTGGTTGGCAGATTGTTGCGACGGTTGTGGTCAATATGATGCCTATGTGTCCCCGGTACATCGTCGTAGATGCCGTGGCGCAGATTCCACTCATCGGCCAGCCGGTGAGTGGGGTGCATCTGGCCATTCAAGGGCTGGTAGACCATTTCGTAGCCGCGCTTTATATCGCGGTACAAGGGCATCAAAGCGGTATCCGGACGCAAATCGGCGGCGGGCAGGTAGCGCCCGTCGCGCAGCAAGAACTGGTGGTCCGGGGTGGCGCGGATGGTTTCACCACTGTCGAGTGTGATCTCAATCAGGCTGTCGCGCCCGATATAACGGGGTGCTTCCAGCATGGTAACGATCAGCCGCCCGGTCGGCCCTATGCTGTAGCCCCAGAAAATTTCTCCCGACTCCGCCCGGCGCGCCATTTCTTCCAGTGTCGGCGCACTCCCATCCGCCAGTGCAACCCGCGTATCACCGCGAAAACAGCGCGCATACGTGGATTTCCCCAGGCAAATGGTCAACACCGAGCGCGGAATACGGAAGTACTCCACAGTGCGCGCCAGGGCGAAGGAGTTTGGAGGAATAATGCAGGAGTCCCCTTCCACATCGACAAAGCTGTTTTCGTCGAAGGTTTTCGGGTCCACGGTGGCGGAATGCACATTGGTGAATATCTTGAACTCGCCGGCACAGCGCACGTCGTAGCCGTAACTGGAGGTACCGTAGGAAATCAGTCGGTCACCGTTGCCGTTGTAGCGCACCTGGCCCGGCTCGAACGGCTCGATCATGCCCTGCTGCTCGGCCATACGGCGAATCCACTTGTCGGACTTGATGCTCACTCCGCCCCCTAGTTGCTGTTGATTCAGTTCTTGCGATTCTGCTGGTCAGCTCTTTTGGTCTTGTTGTCTCGACCGACAACGAGGCCGAATCATAGCCGGTTTGCGCTGTGCAAAAAAGTGCCAATCCCACACCAGCCCTCTTGCCGGCCCTTATCGACTACTGTATAAATTACCAGTAAATACTGTACACATATACAGATCCAATCCCACTGGGCAACAAATGCGCGCAGAAAGCGAGGGCAGAAACCGTGAACCGTGCCGAAAACTTCTTGCAAAACAACCGCTTAACCACGGAATCGAAACAACAGCGACTGCAGCAGCTGCTGGCCCAGCCGGATATCTGGCAGGCCGCCAATGAACACAGGCGCCGCCGGCCGGGTATCGCCACCGGCTACAGCGCCCTGGACGCGCTGCTCGCCGGGCGCGGCTGGCCCCGCGGCGCCACCACCGAACTGCTGGTGGACCGATCCGGCATCGGCGAAATCTCCCTGCTGCTGCCGGCGCTGGCGGAAATCACCCAGCGGGAAGAGATGGTAATCCTGGTCAACCCGCCCTTTATCCCCTACGCCCCGGCCCTGGCCAGGGCCGGAGTCCAGCTGGAGAAACTGCTGATCCTGCACCCCCGCGGGCACAGGGATGAACTCTGGGCCCTCGAGCAGTCCCTGCAATCCGGCTGCTGCGGCGCCCTGCTCAACTGGCAGGGCCGGGAGACTCCGGCGGACAAAGACCTGCGCCGCCTGCAAGTCGCCGCCCGCGAGGGCGAGGCGCTGCATTTCCACTTCCGCCCCGGCACCTCCGCCGCCAGCCCCTCCCCCGCCGCCCTGCGCCTGCAGATGAGTGGAGACGGCGATCAGCTGGCGCTGCAACTGCTCAAACAACTGGGCGGCCAGTCCGGCCAGAAGCTGCACCTGGCCCGCAGCCCCGACCTGACCCGGCGGGACCGCCCATTACATTGAGGAGCCGGAGTGACGTAGGGTGCGCCGTGCGCACCGCCCGGGACCGCGGAGCTCCAGCTCCGGCAGGCGGCGCAACCACCCCCTGGGAACGCCGAGCTCCAGCCCGGCATTGCGGGCCAAAGGCCCGCTGTTCAAGCAAAGAGATCTAAAACTATGCTCTGGCTCTGCATCCAATTCCCCAAACTCCCCCTGGAAGCCCTCACCCGCGCCCAACGTCACAACGCCAAGACGGGCCCCCGGGCGGTCATCGAAGGCCAATTGATCGTGGACGCCAACGCCAACGCCGCCGAACGCGGCGTGGAATGCAGCCTCACCATCGCCACCGCCTGCGCCCTTTGCGCAGACCTGGAGCTGCTGCAGCGGGATAGCCAGCGGGAGGAACAACTGCTGCGCGAACTGGCCCAATGGGGCTACAGCTTTACCCCGGTGGTCTCCCCCCAACCGGCGGAATCCATCGAGTCCGGCGACGGCGGCTTCGCCTGCCTCTACCTGGAGCTGGGCGGCAGCCTCAAGGCCAGCGGCGGCCTGCAACCGCTGTTGCAACAACTGCGCCGGGAGCTGCGCCAGATGCGCATCAGCGCCTTTATGGGCCTGGGCCACAGCCCCAGCGCCGCGCGCCTGCTCAGCCAGCTGCCGGAACACCGCCAGTGGCTGAAGGAAACCCGGACACCGCCCAGCCCGCAGCACTGGCGCCAGTGGATCAGCTTTGCCCCCAGCAAGCTGCTCCACTGCAGCAACAAGACCACTGCCAAACTCTACGCCTGCGGCATAAAGCGCGTCAGCCAACTGCTGGCCCTCCCCTTGTCCGAAGTGGGCAGCCGCTTCGGCCGCGACTTTATCGACTACCTGGCCCGCCTCAACGGCAGTCGCCACGACCCGGTGCCCAGCTACCAGCCGCCCCCGGAATTCCACAGCGAACTCTTCTTCCCCAGCCCGCTGGACAACAGCGAGCAGCTGCTGTTTCCCGCCGGCCGCCTGGTGCGCGAACTCTGCCGGCAGTTGCAGCGCCGACAGCTCTACAGCCAGCAGCTGCGCTGGAAACTGGACTTCGGCCGCCTCGGCTGCAAGGTATTCAGCGTGGAGACCTCCCGCCCCCTGCTGGACCCGCAGCGGTTGATCGCGCTCACCAAACTGCAACTGGAAAGGCTCAAACTGGAACACCCGGTGCAGGCCCTGAACCTCACCTGCGACCAGTTATCCCCGCTCAGCCAGGACGATGCGGACGACGACCTGTTTGGAGAAAACAGCAAACTTCAGCGCAGCCACCAATTGCTGGACAAGCTCCGCGCCCGCCTGGGGCACCAGGCCCTGTCCGGCGTCACCCTGAAAGAGAGCCACCTGCCGGAACAGGCCTGGCAGAGCGCCGACACCCTGGTGGTAAAAAGCCGCACCAGCCGGAAAGGCCAAAGCCTCCACCCGGTCAACGCCCCCAGGCCAACCTGGCTGCTGCCCCGGCCGGACAGACTGCAAAGTCGCGGTCACAAGCTCTTCCACCGCGGCGAACTCAAACTGCTCCAGGGCCCGGAACGTATCGACGGCTACTGGTGGCAACACAACCGCCACGCCCGGGATTACTACATCGCGCGGGGGGAGGAAGGGAGTCTTTATTGGGTGTTTCAGGACCTGACTTCGGAGGATTGGTATCTGCATGGGCTATATGGCTGAACAAAATATGACGCCCATTCGCGCCTGGCGAGGGTACCTGAAACTCACCCAAGCTCAAGTCGCCGAGCGACTCAAAATTACCCAGGCAGCTTACGCTCAACTCGAGGCCAGCCAGCGACCGCGGAAATCCACTTTGCAAAGAGTATCTGCCGCACTGGAAATCACAGTAGAGCAATTAGCAATTTAGCCCTCTGTCCGGAGGAATTATGTTTGGCACTGCTCCCAGTGCGCACTCAAGTCGATGGCTGTTGTAGGAGCCTGCTTACAGGCGAATATTCGCGGGCCTACCGCACCTCCAGTTCGTCTGCAAGCAGGCTCCTACAGCGTAATCCCCTTTAATTCAGTGCCGGGTTAATAACACCAGCAAACTTGATCGATAAAGTCCATTTCCAACACCGGCCCACCATGCAGTACGCCGAACTTTTCTGCCAAAGCAACTTCTCCTTTCTCCAGGGCGCCTCCCACCCACAGGAGCTGGTGCAAACCGCTCACAGGCTACGCTACAGCGCCCTGGCCATTACCGACGAATGCTCCCTCTCCGGCGTAGTGCGCGCCTACAAAGAACTGGAAACACTAAAAGCCAGCGGCAGCAACCTCAAGCTGATCTGCGGCAGCCTCTTCCGCCTGCAGGAAGACAACCAGCAACTGGTCCTGCTGGCCCCCAATAAAACCGCCTACAGTGAACTCTGCCAGCTGATCTCCACCTCCCGTCTGCGCACGGAGAAGGGGCAATACCAAACCCACTTGCAGGACCTGCTGGACCTGTGCCGGGAAACCATCGCCATCTGGATTCCACAGGGAGGGAAAGCGCTATTTATCCCCGAAGAGCTAAAGCGGCATTTTGCCAACCGGCTCTATATCGCCCTCAACAATCCGCTGGGCGGTCACCAGAACCAAAAAATCCTGGACCTGATGCAGTTTGCGCAACAGGAGCAACTGCCACTGGTGGCCACCAACGCAGTGCTGATGCACTGCCGCAGCCGCAAACCCCTCCAGGATGTGCTCAATGCGAATTACCACAACTGCACCCTGGAACAGCTGGGCTACCGGCTGGAACAAAATGCCGAGCGCTACCTGCGCCCGCTGAGCGATATCGCAGCCCTCTATCCCAGGGAGGCCATAGAGAATACCCTCGCCATCGCCGACCGCTGCCATTTCAGTCTCGGCGAACTGCGCTACCAATACCCTTCCGAAGTGCTGCCCCCTGGAAAAAAAGCCAGCGACTATCTGCGCGAACTGGTACAGAAAGGCGCGGCAAAACGCTGGCCGGGAGGCACCCCGGAGAAGATCGCCAAACAGATAGAAAAAGAGCTCGGTATCATCGCCGAGCTCCGCTACGAGCACTACTTTCTCACCATCTGCGATATAGTCCAGTACGCCCGCAACCAGCATATCCTCCACCAGGGCCGCGGCTCCGCCGCCAACTCCGTGGTCTGCTACTGCCTGTTTATCACCGAGGTGGACCCGGAAAAGATCGAGCTGCTGTTCGAGCGCTTTATCTCCCGCGAGCGCAACGAACCGCCGGATATCGATGTGGACTTCGAGCACGAAAGGCGCGAAGAGGTGATCCAGTATGTCTACGGAAAATACGGCCGCCACCGCGCCGGCCTCGCCGCCACCAAGATCAGCTACCGTTTCAAGAGCGCCCTGCGGGATATCTGCAAGGCCCTGGGCATCGGCGCCGCCACCATCGAGCGGCTGCAGGCGGAGCGCGCCTGGTGGGACAAACTGGAAGACTTTCCGCAACAGATGCAAAAAGCCGGCATAGACCCCGATAGCACCGCGGGCAAAATACTGCCGAAACTACTGCAACAGATTTACGGCTTCCCCCGTCACCTGTCCCAACACGTGGGCGGCTTCGTGATTACCGAACAGCCGCTGCACACCCTGGTGCCCATCGAGAATGCCGCCATGGAAGACCGCACCATCGTGCAGTGGGACAAGGAGGATATCGAAGACCTGAAACTGATGAAGGTGGATATCCTCGCCCTGGGCATGCTCACCGCCCTGCGCAAATCCCTGAGTTATATCGCCCTCTACGGGCCCAGGCTCAAGCTCCAGGATATCCCCCGGGAAGATCCCCAAGTCTACGAAATGCTCTGCCAGGCCGACACCGTCGGCGTCTTCCAGGTGGAATCCCGCGCGCAGATGAGCATGCTGCCCCGGCTGCAGCCGCGCAGATTCTACGAACTGGTTATCGAAGTCGCCATAGTCCGCCCCGGGCCAATACAGGGCGGCATGGTGCATCCCTACCTGCGCCGCAAACAGGGACTGGAGCCGGTGGTCTATCCGCACCCAAACCTGAAGCCAGTGCTGAATCGCACAAAAGGCGTACCCATTTTCCAGGAACAGGTAATCCAGCTATCCATGGTCGCCGCCGGCTTCAGCGGCGGCGAGGCCGACGAACTGCGCCGGGCCATGGCCAGTTGGGGCAAAAACGGCAACCTGCACAAATTCAAGGACAAACTGATTCAGGGCATGCTGGCCAACGGCTATGAACAGCGTTTCGCCGAACAACTGTTCGAACAGATGAAAGGCTTCGGCTCCTACGGCTTCCCCGAATCTCATTCCGCGAGCTTCGCCCTGCTGGCCTACTTCTCCGCCTGGGTCAAACACCACCACCCCGCAGCCTTCTACTGCGGCCTGCTCAACAGCCAGCCCATGGGCTTCTACGCCCCCGCCCAACTGGTCTACGACGCCCAGCGCCACAACGTAAAAGTCCTCCCCATCGACGTCCTCCACAGCCACTGGGACCACCGCCTGGAACTCTCCTCCCCTCTCCCGCTTGCGGGAGAGGGGTCGGGGGAGAGGGCCCGCGGCCCATGGCCGCGATCAACCCAAACCGAATACCCCGAAACACAAGAACCCATCCAGGCTCTACCAACTTCTCACCCGTCATTCCCGCGAATGCCGGAATCCAATCCCCCAGCACTCCGCCTGGGCATGCGCCTGATCAAAGGCCTGGACGAACAAACCGCAACCACCATCTGCAAAATCCGTGCAGAACAAGGCTTTCACTCCCAGCCCCAGTTCCGCGAACGCACCCACCTGCCCACCGATCAACTCGCCGCCCTGGCCGCCGCCAACGCCCTCGGCAGCCTCTCGGACAACCGCTACCTGAACACCTGGCACTCCCTGAACGGCGAAATAACCGATCAAGCCACCCCCGGCTACCACCCGGGCAACTCCCAGGAAGACAACAGCTACAGCGACTACGCCAGCACCGGCCTCACCCTCCGCGAACACCCCATCGCCCTGCTGCGCCGTCGGGACCACTACCGGAACCATCTGACTGCCGCACAACTGAAAGACTGTACCGATGGCCAACAGGTACAGGTTCTCGGCCTGGTGACCTGCAGGCAGAGGCCCGGCAGCGCCTCCGGGGTCCTGTTCCTGACCCTGGAAGATGAAACCGGGGTGGTCAACGTGGTGGTGTGGGATAAAGTGCAGCAGCGCTATCGCCGGGAGATACAGCGGGGAAATATCCTACAAATTGAGGGGCTGGTACAGCTCAATAAAGACCGGGGGGAAAACCAGTATTCGGTTATCCATTTGATCGGCAGAAAAATCCGCGGCCTGGCCTGGCGGGAAATTCAGGCGGTCAGGAGCTTCCATTGAGGTTTATTGACGTACTATTTTCAAGGGCATCTCTAAATGGCAGTTTCGCTCTTTGCCGTAGGGTGCGCCCTGCGCACCATTCAGAGTTCATGCGGGCTCCCGCTCCCTTTGGCCGCTCCCTTTGGCCGCTCCCTTTGGTGCGCACGGCGCACCCTACAATTGCAGTTTATAGCAATGTCCTTTGGTCTGTTTTTCAACCGGTGGATGCCCAGACTCTTTATATCGAGTAGAGCGAAACTCACAAAATATCCGCCATTCGCGTATATGGAATCGCTGTAATACCATCGCTAAATTCCATGGGTTCTCCACTGTAAGCAATATAGCGGCGTGCCAAAGGGGAAATCCGCTCCGAGAAGTTCCGTAAACTTTTTTTAAAACTGGCGTGATAAGTGGCAGCCGACTTGATTTCGATACCGACCAGTTCATTGCCGGATTTATGCAACAGATCGATTTCATTGCCGTGATTGTCACGGAAAAAATACAGATTTGGTACCTGTGCTCTATTGACTCTGGCCTTCACCGCCTCTAAGACCACCAGGTTTTCAAACAAATTACCAACCAAGGGGTCGCGTGTTACCTGGCGGACATTTTCGATATCCAACAGATAGGCAAGCAGCCCTGTATCCGTAAAGTATATTTTGGGGGATTTGATTGCGCGCTTGCCGAAATTCTCGTAATAGGGTGCGAGCCTGAATACGATGAAAGAAGCCTCCAGAATCGAAAGCCACTGTTTGATAGTTTTGGTATCCACTCCCACATCCCCGGCCAATGACTGGTAATTGACTACCTGGCCGGCGCGCCCCGCGAGCAGTTTGATGAATTTTTCAAATAAGGTCGCGTCCTTCAGCCTGATAAGCTGCCGTACATCTCTCTCCACATAGGTCTGATAATAGGCCCCATAGGCAATTCGCGGCCTCTGGTTCTGATCGTAGATACGAGGCAGGAAACCGCGAAACACATATTCTTCAAAGAACTCGAATGAGATCCCGGCGCCGGCCAGTTCAGCGATCGACAGCGGCAACAGGTGCAGCATACCGGTCCGCCCGGCCAGCGACTGGGTAATCGCCGCTCTCAGCTCCAACTGATGCGAACCGGTGAGAACGAACTGACCGTTTTCCTGGCGCTCATCCACAATGCCTTGAAGATAACTCAAGAGGTGGGGCGCACGTTGGATTTCATCAAATATGACTCGCCGGTCGTGCCGCTTAAGGAAGGCCTTCGGGTCCTCCCTGACAATGGCCCGGGTGTCCGGGTCCTCCAAAGTGACATAGTCGTATTCGGGCAGGGCGGTCCGCACCAAGGTGGTTTTGCCCGCCTGGCGCGGCCCAAGGATCGTCACCACCGGGAATTCGTGGAGCTGGGCCACCAGCTCAGAGGTCAGTGTACGCGGAATCATGATCCGCACTTTAACTTGTACATATCTGGAGTTCAAGTCCAGATATGTACAAAAATGCAAGACTTTCTACTGCTCTCCCAACGCTTTGTCGCGGCCAACTCGGATATTGCCGAGCTGACCAAGTAGTTGACGGAAGAGATGGGAGAGACCTGACGGCCTGGCTTATACGTCGGGAAATGAGTGACCTCATCATTCCTATAAAACTGTTATATCGAGATTTGCCCCCTATCTTCTACTTTCTCCTGTTTGCAAAAATAACCATATTGGTTAATATTTACCGATGGAAAAGCGCCCCCCTCACTACAACCTCAAGGAAATTCAGGTTCAGATGGCCGAGGTCGGGGGCCTGCGCTTGACCAGTAGCGCCCGGCGCGGCTTGCATGAGCTGGACTTCGGAGTGACAGACGCGATCGCCGCTATCCAGGGGTTGGTACCGCGTTACCTGCGCAAGAGCATGACCACCTACGCAGACCACCAGGTGTGGCAGGACGTCTACACCACCGAGTACCGGGGCGAGGCGCTGTGTATCAAGTTTCAACAGGATGAGGACGGCTACTTCACCGTCTCATTCAAAGCACTGTGACAGGAGGGTATATGACCAAGGCGAGCAACAAGCCCGCGCGCTGCCCCCAATGCGGCCGCGGTACCCTAAGCCGCTACGCGAAGCCGGAGACCTTCACCTATCGCGGGCAGATCACCACCCTGGAACAGCCTGGCGAGTGGTGCGACCACTGCGGCGAGGGCATCCTCACGGGCCAGGACATGCAGGCCACCGAGGTCGCGCTGGCCGAATTCCGCCAGCAAGTGCGGGCGGAGCAGGCGCGCCACTACAAGGCTATCCGCAAGCGCCTGAGACTGACCCAGCGGGATCTGGCCGAGATCTGCGGCGGGGGCGTCAACGCCTTCTCACGCTATGAGCGCGGCGAAGTCGAGATGCCTTTGGCTGTGCGGCGGCTGCTCGATCTGATCGACAAGCATCCGGAATTGTTGGATGAACTGAAGGCGGCATGATCAATCAGGGCAACCGCGTCCGGCCCGAATATGTAGAACCAAGAATTGCCAGTGGCCGGGCAAATCGATGCTTTGCAACAACCGCAAAAGTCGGGCACACAAGAGTATCCAAAGCTCAAACCAACTGCGCCAGAAAGGTTTATGCCGGAACTACCATTGGCCGGTGAATTTCAAAACAATCCCTTTCAACAAAATCCAAATCCATCGCCACCTGAAAGGCGTGCTCTTGGTGTAGATAGCGGGGCATGACCAATTTCTCAGGTATCGTAAAAAGGTAATGACCATTTTGCGATAGCACATCAATTGGTCAACTGTAATTCGACTCCACGGTCAGAACATTGCAGAGCCCAAAGATAACATCCGGTCATACCTTTAGAGCCTGTTTGTGATCTGGTTCTGCACGTCCAGCGCGGGGTCGGGAGGGGTGCCTCTTTCCGGGACACGGGCTGGGCGCCCCCCTTAAATACGTCCCTGTACGCTCGTAATCGGCATCCCTGCCTCATACGGTCCCGAAAAGAGGCACCCCTCCCGACCT
>NZ_JBOFOC010000166.1:0-11574 GCF_051659245.1 Microbulbifer sp. | reverse complement strand
CGCTCCGTAAGCACCCACACGCATTGCTTGATCGATTTGTTAAACAGCTCGGTCGGGCGCCAGGCCCTCAACCGTGGGACGCGTATTCTACACATCCGGCCTACTTTGGCAAGCGCTTTTGTAGGCGTTTTTGGGAGATTCGGAACCGGCCTTCAGCCTCGCCTTGAATCCCCCGGACTGCCGTCTCCGGCGGCCCTTTAGGTGGCGCGCATTATAGCCGCCTCT
The DNA here is from genome assembly GCF_051659245.1 of Microbulbifer sp. Classification (NCBI taxonomy): domain Bacteria; kingdom Pseudomonadati; phylum Pseudomonadota; class Gammaproteobacteria; order Cellvibrionales; family Microbulbiferaceae; genus Microbulbifer; species Microbulbifer sp. Next base: position 11,349 of record NZ_JBOFOC010000166.1, on the reverse strand, counting down.
TTCCGCCTGACAAGCGCTTTCCCAATTTTTTTTGAGAGACACCTGTCGGGCGAATCGGAGCAAAAAAAACACCCTCTCAAAAGAGGGTGTTTTTAGATGGCGGTGAGAGAGGGATTCGAACCCTCGATGGGCGTTAACCCATACGCCCTTAGCAGGGGCGCGCCTTCAGCCACTCGGCCATCTCACCGTAAAACTCCTCTCCCAGCGATGTGGCAGTCAATGCCCGTGGACCGCTGAAAGTGGACGGCATCATACCAACGGCCAGACAAAAATCAATGGGGAATCAATAACTTTTTGCCGATCGCCGCCGCCGGGGCACTTATTGTACAACGCCCGGAAAGCGTGAAATGCGGCTGCGCATTCCATTAAAAAAGGCCGGAAACCCGGCCTTTCTTGTGACGGACACCGGAACTGCTATTCGTCGGTGCCGCCCTCTTCTGGGGATTGCTTTTCGCGCTGAATGCGTTGGTAAATCTCTTCGCGGTGCACTGCCACCTCTTTCGGCGCATTGACCCCGATTCGAACCTGGTTGCCTTTCACGCCCAGCACAGTCACGGTCACATTATCGCCAACCATCAGCGTTTCGCCAATCCGGCGGGTTAAAATCAGCATTACCTACTTCTCCTTGATCATCCTGTGATAAAGCACAATCGGAGTTCCCCTCACATTGCGCTTATGGTCATCATAACCGGATGGCGGCGCTAGAAGTCGAATATTGTCCATCTCTGTATTCAGTATTGACCAGCCGATCAAAATCTCAACAGGTCGGACTCTACGCCAAATGACTAAATCGCTATGGAAAGCGCGTCGCCGCCTTCATTCTGGTTATAGTTACTCACTCCCGGGGTCAGACAGCTCGAACGCACTGTGCAGCGCGCGCACCGCCAGCTCCAGGTAACGTTCGTCGATAATCACCGAGATCTTGATCTCTGAGGTGGTGATCATCTGGATATTGATGTTGTCTTCCCCCAGAGCCTCGAACATCCTGCTCGCCACATTAGCGTGGGAGCGCATGCCCACACCGACAATCGAGACCTTGGCGATCTTGTCGTCGGCCACCACTTCCCTGGCGCCCAGCTCCTCCGCCACCCGCTCCAGCACCTCCCGGGCCTTGACCAAGTCATTGCGGTGCACGGTGAAGGTGAAGTCGGTAGTGCCATCGACGGAACTGATGTTCTGTACGATCACATCCACTTCGATATTCTCAGCGCCAACCGGCGCCAGGATACGGCAAGCCACCCCCGGGTTATCCGGCACACCGCGAATGGTCAATTTGGCCTCGTCGCGGTTAAAGGCTATGCCGGAAACGACTGGCTGTTCCATCTCGTTGCTTTCCTCATCCAGACTGATCAGAGTGCCGCCACCCTCTTCAAAGGTGGAGAGTACGCGCAATGGCACCTTGTACTTACCGGCAAATTCCACCGCGCGAATCTGCAACACCTTGGACCCCAGGCTGGCCATTTCCAGCATCTCCTCGAAGGTGATCCTGTCCAGCCGGCGGGCACTGTCCACCACGCGGGGATCGGTGGTGTAAACGCCATCCACATCGGTATAAATCTGACACTCGGTGGCATTCAATGCCGCGGCCAGGGCTACACCGGTGGTGTCGGAACCGCCGCGGCCGAGGGTGGTGATATTGCCATCCTCATCGACCCCCTGGAAGCCGGCCACCACGATGACCTTTCCCGCGTCCAGGTCCCGGCGCATGCGCTCCACATCGATGCGCTGGATGCGCGCCTTGGTATGCGCGTTGTCGGTGAGGATCTTTACCTGCCCCCCGGTATAGGAACAGGCGTCATAGCCACGCTTTTTGAGCGCCATGGTGAGCAGGGCAATGGTGACCTGCTCACCGGTGGATACCAGAACGTCCAGCTCGCGGGGGTCGGGCTTCTCCTGGACCTGATACGCCAGATCGATCAGGCGGTTGGTCTCGCCGCTCATGGCGGAGAGCACAACTACCATCTCGTGGCCCTGCCCGCGAAACGCCGCCACTTTATCGGCCACCCCCTCGATGCGCTCGATAGAGCCCACCGAGGTACCGCCGTATTTCTGCACAAACAAACTCATGGGGTTAAGTGTTTCCTTACTGCTACAAGGTTATACACTCGCGGCAGCTATTCGCGCAAGCCGCGCACTAAATCACCAAACTCCGCTGAAATCAACTGATCAGTCGTTAACAAGTATTAACTTGGCCTAAAAAGACCAGTGGTGAGTACTTGGTGGTCAGGGATCAGGTACTCGGGTGCCACTGCTGGTCACCTACCGTCGATCACTAACCACCCAGATGCCCTTCGACCCAGGTCGGCACCTCTGCCAGCATGGCCGGCAACGCGGCCACATTGGCGCCGCCACCCTGGGCCATATCCGGGCGACCGCCACCCTTGCCACCCAGTTTACCGGCGGCAAAGCGCATCAGTTCGCCGGCGGCGATACGGCCGGTCAGATCCTTGGTAACCGCGGCCACCAGGGCGACCTTGTCTTCCCCGGGGGCGGCCAGCAACACCACGCCGCTGCCCAGCTTGTTCTTCATTTGGTCCGCCAAGTCGCGCAGGGATTTGGCGTCGGCGCCATCGACAGAGGCGGCCAGCAGTTTGACCCCGTTTAGTTCCACCGCCTGGCTGGCGAGATCACCGCCACTGCCACTGGCCAGTTTGGTTTTCAGCTGGGCCAGCTCTTTCTCCAGCTTGCGGTTGTTGGCCAGCAACTGCTCGACCTTCTCCGCCAGGGTATCCGGGCGCGCCTTGAGCAGGGCGGCGGCATGCTCCAGCCGCTGTTGGGCGCTGTCGAACAGGGCCAGGGCATGGGCTCCGGTCACCGCTTCGATACGCCGCTGACCGGAGGCGATACCACTCTCGGCCACTATCCGCAGCAGGCCGATATCGCCGGTGCGCTGTACGTGGGTACCCCCGCACAGCTCCACGGAGAAGGGGCTTCCGTCGTCGATCTCGCCCATGGACAGCACGCGCACATGGTCGCCGTACTTCTCATCGAAGAGGGCCATGGCACCCTTCTGTTTGGCAGTTTCGATATCCGTTTCTTCGGTTTCCACCGGCGTGTTGGCGCGAATCTGTGCGTTCACCAGGGATTCGATAGCGTGCAACTGCTTGGCGGTAACCGCCTCCGGATGAGAGAAGTCGAAGCGCAGCCGCTCCGAGTCCACCAACGAGCCCTTTTGGGTCACGTGTTCACCGAGTACCTTGCGCAAGGCCGCGTGCAGCAGGTGGGTGGCGGAGTGATTCAGCGCGGTGGACTGGCGCACGTCCGCGGATACCCGCGCGTGCAGCTTGTCGCCCACGGCGATCCCGCCGCTCAGCACTTTGCCGCTGTGCAGGTGGTGCGCCCCCTGTTTGGTACAGTCGCGCACCTCGAAGCGATCGCTCTCTCTTTCCAGATAGCCGCTGTCGCCCACCTGGCCGCCGGACTCGGCGTAGAAGGGGGTGCGGTCCAGTACTACGGCGCCCTTCTCGCCTTCCTCCAGGCGCTGTACCTGCTCGCCGTCCTTGATGATGGCGAGCACCGTGCCTTCGGCTCCGGTGGTTTCATAACCGAGAAATTCGCTGGCCCCCTCCAGGTCCAGGGTGCCGGCGTACTCCTGCTTGAACTTGCCGGCGGCGCGGGCGCGCCGGCGCTGGGCTTCCATGGCCTCCTCGTAGCCAGGCATATCCAGGGTCAGACCGCGCTCGCGGGCGATGTCCTGGGTGAGGTCGGTGGGGAATCCGTAGGTGTCGTGCAGAGTGAAGACCAGTTCACCGGGGATCTCATCGCCCTCGAGGGTAGCCAGGGCGTCGTCCAGCAGTGCCATGCCCTTGTCCAGGGTTTTGGCGAACTGTTCTTCCTCTTTGCGCAGGGCATTTTCGATAATCTGTTGCTTCTCGCGCAGCTCCGGATAGGCGTCGCCCATCTGCTCGGCCAGGGCCTGCACCAGTTGATAGAAGAAGATTTGCTTGTGCCCCAGTTTGTGGCCGTGGCGCACGGCGCGGCGGATGATACGCCGCAGCACAAAGCCGCGGCCCTCGTTGGAGGGCATGACGCCGTCGGCGATCAGGAAGGAGCAGGAGCGGATATGATCGGCGATCACACGCAGGGATTTTTCTTCCAGGTCGTCACAGCCGACGATTTTCCCCGCGGCCTTGAGCAGCGCCTGGAACAGGTCGATCTCATAGTTGGAGTGCACCCCCTGCAGAACCGCGGCGATGCGCTCCAGGCCCATGCCAGTGTCCACCGAGGGCTTGGGCAGCGGGTGCAGCTCGCCGTCGGCGGAGCGCTCGAACTGCATGAATACCAGGTTCCAGATCTCGATATAGCGGTCCAGGTCGTCGTTGTCGGAACCGGGCGGGCCGCCGGGCACGTCCGGGCCGTGGTCGTAGAAAATCTCGGAACTGGGGCCGCAGGGGCCGATGTCACCCATCTGCCAGAAGTTGTCCTCGTCCAGGCGCGAGAAACGATCCGGGCTTACTCCCACCTCCTTCTGCCAGATATCCGCAGCCTCGTCGTCGCTGATATGCACGGTGACCCAGAGACGCTCCTCCGGCAGTTTCAACACCTGGGTAAGAAACTCCCAGGCGAACCGGATGGCCTCGCGCTTGAAGTAGTCGCCGAAGCTGAAATTGCCCAGCATTTCAAAAAAGGTGTGGTGGCGGGCGGTGTAGCCGACATTTTCCAGGTCGTTGTGCTTGCCGCCGGCGCGCACGCAGCGCTGGGAGCTGACCGCGCGATTGTAGGGGCGGGACTCCAGGCCGAGAAAGGTGTCCTTGAACTGCACCATGCCGGCGTTGGTAAACAGCAGGGTGGGATCGTTGCCCGGCACCAGGGAGCTTGAGGGCACAATGGTGTGGCCCTGCTCGGCGAAGTAATTCAGGAAGGCGTCGCGTATCTGTGCGCTTTTCATCCAGCGTATTTCCTACTACAGACGGGACCCGGGACCGTCGGGACCCGGGACCCGGAATTGGTTGTGATTACCGAAAACTCGAATCCACTTCAGGTGCCCGGTCGCGGGCACGGTCCGGGAGTATTGCACTTCATTCCGTCGCGCCCGGGTCCCGATGATCCCGGGCCCCGGGTCCCGACGCCAAATCCCGCTCGCGCATCTTGCTCTGAGCCAGCAGGTGGATATGCAGATGGAAAACCGTCTGCCCCGCGCTGCGGCCGTTGTTCACCACCAGGCGGAACCCCTCGAGTCCCAGCTTGCGGCCCAGCTCCCCGGCCACCCACAGCAGGTGGCCGAGCAGCGGCTTGTCGCCGGCCTCTGCCTCGGACAGGTTCACCAGCGGCTTGCGCGGAATAATCAGCAGGTGGGTGGGCGCCTGCGGAGCGCGGTCCTCGATGACGATGCACTGATCGTCCTCGTAGACGCGTTCGGCGGGAATTTCGCCGGAGATGATCCGGCTGAATACACTGGGTTCGGCCATGGGCGTCAGTTGCTCTTGTCCAGCTTTTCATCGGCGGTCAGCTGGCGCGCCTCGGACTCCAGCATCACCGGTATGCCGTCGCGCACCGGATAGGCCAGGCCGCTGGCCTTGCACCACAACTCCCGACGGTCCTCGTGATATTCGAGCGGCGCCTTGCTCACCGGGCACACCAACAGACTCAGCAGCTTTTTATCCATACCCTGTCCCCACTCACCGGGACCCGTGCGGCCCCCAAAATGACCGCGTATAGTACAACGCTTGGGATCAGCGGGAAACCGCGGCTGCCGGCATGGGCAGCAGCAATTCCAGGTGCTGCAGCAGCAGCTCCTGCGCCCGCGGCCCTTCCTCCTCCTCGTTGAATACCTCGTGATAGGCATCGGGAAAAGCGTACAGCTGTTTGTTCCCGCTGCCCAGGCGTTCGAACCAGGCGCGGCTGGTGGCGGCATCCACCACCTTGTCCGCTTCCGGCAGCAACAGCAGGCACGGCTCGGTGATCTGTGAGAGGCGGGGATAGAGGTAGTCCCGCTCGCGCAGGAAGGACACAAACCACTGCAGCGATACTCGCCCGTGCACCAGATCGTCCGCCCGGTAGTCCTCGACCACGGCGCTGTCGCGGCTGAGCCAGCGCGGATCTATGCGATTGGGCAGGGTCAGGCGCGGCGCCAGCACCGCCAGCCGCCGGGCCAGCCAACACTCCAGGGAGCCCGGCTCCCGGCAGCCGCGAAATCCCGGCGCGGAGAGAATCAGGCTGTCTATGCCCCCGTAACGCACCGCGCAGCCACAGGCGATAACGCCCCCCATGCTGTGACCCAGCAGGTGCAGGCCGCAGCCGGCGTTGTCCCGTTTAACCAGGCGGATAAAGTGGTGCAGGTCCTCGCTGTAGTGGGCGAAGTCGTCGATATGGCCGCGCGACCCCTCGGACAGGCCGTGGCCGTAGTGATCCAGTGCGTAGACGCTGAAGCCGGAGCAGTTGAGCTGCCGCGCCAGTTGCCGGTAGCGTCCGCTGTGCTCGCCCAACCCGTGGGCAACCACGACGGCGCCCAGCGCCCCTTCGACCCACCAGCGCCGATAGTGGAGGCGATTGCCTCGGGAAATCATCTCCATTTTTCTCTCCAATTTATTGTTGTTATCCGGTCACCAGGTGCAGGTGCGCCCTGCGCACCATCGGGCATTCCGGTGCGCACGGCGCACCCTACTCGCGCTCCAGCCCCTCCTGGTACTCCCCCAACATCGCCAGGTGGTTGAGCTCCGCGCGCTTCAGGAGCGCCTGCTGTGCCGCCGGGCCGTTATCGTCGACGCCCTGCCAGGTTTTGAGCGCCGGCTCCTGCAGCGCGCGGCCGTAGGAAAAACTGAGCTGCCAGGGGGCATGCCACAACTGGTTGAGCGCATTGAGATTGATCGTGGCTTCTTCGGGCCCCTGGCCGCCGGAGAGAAAATTGATACTGGGCACCGCGGCGGGTACGGTGCGGCGCAGACTGCGCATGGTGTACTCCGCAACCTGTTCGGCGGGTGCCTTGGCGCACTCCTTGCCCGGGGTGATCATGCTGGGCTTCAGGATCATCAGCTCCAGCACCACGCCGTGCTGGTGCAGGGCGTGAAACACCGCGTGCCATACCTGCTCGTTCACTTCGGCGCTGCGCTGAATACTGTGATTGCCGTCGATCAGCACTTCCGGCTCCACAATCGGCACCACTCCCCTGGACTGGCACACCGCCGCGTAGCGGGCGAGCATTTCCGCGTTCGCGGTCAACCCCAGTTGGGTGGGGTTCTCCGGGGTGATCGGGTAGACCTCGCGCCACTTGGCGAAGCGCGCCCCCTGCTCCTTGTAGCCGTCCAGCCGCTCGGCCAGGCCGTCCAGACCGTAGGTAATCATATCCCCCGGCGCACCGGGCAGCGGGCCCTTCCCCTTATCCACCTTGATACCGGGAACGATCCCTTGCTTCGCCGCCAGCTGCGGCAGCGGCGTGCCGCTGTCGTCCACCTGGCCCAGGGTCTCCTCGAACAGGATCACCCCGCCGATGTATTCACCCAGCCCCTCGGCGGACAGCAGCAGCGAGCGGTAAAAACGGCGGTGCTCCTCGGTGGATTCAACCCCCACGGAGTCGAACCGTTTGGCGATGGTGCCGTTGCTCTCATCAGCGGCGAGAATCCCGCGACGACCGTCCACCATATCGGCGATGGTGTTTTGCATCTCTTCATTGACCGACATAGCTGTTCCCCTCCTGGTTTCAGCCTCGTTTCAGAATAGGACCTCTGCCCTCTGTCATCTCATCCTCTGTCATCTGAACGTCCGGCAGGCCGTCACCGCCTTGCGCCAACCGCCGACCAGTTCGTCGCGACGGGCCGGCTCCATTTGCGGCACAAAGTCCCGCTCGATCTCCAGCAGGCTTTGGGGCAGCCCGCCGGCACGCCAGATACCGGCGCCGATACCCGCCAGCAGTGCCGCACCCACGGCGGTGGACTCAATCTGCCGCGGCCGCTCCACGCGCACCCGGGAGATATCGGCCTGGAACTGCATCAGGAAATTGTTCGCACTGGCGCCGCCATCGACGCGGATATGGCTGATTTCCACCCCGAGCCCCTCCACCATCAGCTGCGCCAGTTCGTCGCTCTGGTAGGCGATGGACTCCAGGGTGGCGCGCACCAGCTCCGCCTTGCCGGCGCCGCGGGTGAGGCCGCAGATGGTGCCGCGGGCGGCGGAATCCCAATGGGGCGCGCCCAGCCCGCTGAACGCCGGCACCAGGTAGACACCGCGGGTATCCGGCACCCCATTGGCGATGGTTTCAGTCTCCGCAGCATGCTGGATCAGGCCCAGTTGGTCCCGCAGCCACTGCACTGCGGAGCCGGCATTGAATACCGCGCCTTCCAGGGCATAGACCGGCGCTCCCGCGGGATCGCAGGCGATAGTTGTCAGCAGGCCCCGGGGCACCCGGGGCCGCTCGGCGCCCGCGTAGGCGAGCATAAAACAGCCGGTGCCGTAGGTATTCTTGATGCTGCCGGGGTCCGTGCACCCCTGGCCGAACAGGGATGCCTGCTGGTCGCCCGCCACCCCGCAGATGGGCACCTCAGCGCCGAGAAACACCTGTGGATCCGTGGCGGCGAAATGTCCGGCGGAGGGCAGTATCTTCGGCAGCAGCGACTGGGGGCACTCGAACAACGCCAACAGCTCGTCGTCCCAGTTTCTCTCTTCCAGGTTGTACAGCAGGGTGCGGCTGGCGTTGGTGTGGTCGGTGAGATGGGCGCGGCCGCCGCTCATCTTCCAGATCAGCCAGCTGTCCACGGTGCCGAAGCAGAGTTCGCGGGCGCGGGCGCGGGCCAGCAGTTCCGGCTGCTGCCGGAATAACCACTGCAGCTTGCTGGCGGAGAAATAGGCGTCCAGTACCAGGCCGGTCTTCTCGAGCAGCCACTCGGCTTTACCCGCGCGCTCCAGCTCGGCGCACAGTTCCGCGGAACGGCGGCACTGCCAGACGATCGCCGGACATACCGGCTCGCCGGTTTTCCGGTCCCACAGGACGGTGGTTTCCCGCTGGTTGGTGATGCCCAGGGCGGTGAGATCGGCGGCGGCAATCCCCGCCCGCTCCAGCGCCGCGGCGCAGACCCGCAGGGTGACCTGCCAGATCTCTTCGGCTTTCTGTTCCACCCAGCCGGGGTTGGGATAGTAATTGGGGAGTTCGGAATAGCTGCGGCCCAGTAGCGTGCCGCTGGTATCGAAGACGAAGGCGGTGGTTCCGGTGGTGCCCTGGTCGATGGACAGGATCATGGGGAATTCTCGCGCTTATTGTTCTCGGCCTCATCATCTTTGTAGGAGCGGCGGGGCGGCCATCCGCCGCTGGCCGCGATAGCGGGCCTGCGGCCCGCGTGCCGAGCTGGAGCTCGGCGTTCCCAGGGGAGCCGTTCCTACAGATTCAGGTCAGAGTATAAGCCGGATTCCTCCGCGTCCAGCGCCCAGTTGATGGCGTCGGCGGGAAAACCGCGGTAGGCGAGATAGCGTTGGCGCCGCGCTCGTTCCCTGAGCTGCTGGTCGCGCGGCAGGGCGGAGCTGACCGGACTGCGGAATTTGCGCTGCAGCTGCTCCGCGGCAAGCGCAAACCAGTCCGCCTCCAACTGCTCCAGCGCACTGTTGATCAGGTCACCGTCGATACCGCGCTGCTGCAATTCGCGGCGGATGCGCAGCGGTCCCTGGCCTCGGTGCAGCCGGGAGCGGGCGAAGACCTCGGCGAAACGGTGATCGGACTGGTAGTTGAGATCCTGCAGGCGCTGGAACAGCGCATCGAAATCGGCGCCGGGGAATTTATTCGCGAGCTTCTCCCGCAATTCGAGGCGGGAGTGCTCGCGGCGGGAGAGCAGCTCAAGCGCCGCACCGTAGAGCGCTTGAGCCCCGCCTTCAGCGGTATCTTGATGGGCACACTCGCTGTCGCTCGTTTTGCCCATCCTACTCTTCCGGGGATTCTACAACTTCTTCGGGCTTCGCCGGCACCAGATCACCCAGCAGCTGCGCGCGCAGTTGGCCTTCGACCTCGTCGCGGATTTCCTGGTTTTCCTTCAGAAACTTGACCGCGTTGGCCTTGCCCTGACCGATCTTGTCGCCCTTGTAGCTGTACCAGGCGCCGGCCTTGTCGATCAGGCCCAGCTTGACGCCGTAGTCGATGATCTCGCCCAGCAGGTTGATCCCCTGGCCGTACATAATCTGGAACTCGGTCTGCTTGAACGGCGGCGCCACCTTGTTCTTGACCACCTTCACGCGGGTCTCGTTGCCCACCACCTCTTCGCCCTCTTTCACGGCGCCGATGCGGCGGATATCCAGGCGCACAGAGGAGTAGAACTTGAGCGCGTTGCCGCCGGTGGTGGTCTCCGGCGAGCCGAACATCACGCCGATCTTCATGCGGATCTGGTTGATGAAAACGCACAGGGTATTGGTGTTCTTGATATTGCCGGTGAGCTTGCGCAGCGCCTGGGACATCAGCCGCGCCTGCAGGCCCACGTGGGAATCGCCCATTTCGCCCTCGATCTCCGCGCGCGGGGTCAGCGCCGCCACCGAGTCCACCACCAGCACGTCCACCGCGCCGGAGCGCACCAGCATATCGGCCACTTCCAGCGCCTGTTCGCCGGTGTCCGGTTGGGACACGATCAGTTCGTCCACATTCACGCCGAGCTTTTCCGCATAGATGGGGTCCAGCGCGTGCTCGGCATCGACGAAAGCACAGGTGCCGCCCTTGCGCTGGGCTTCGGCAATGACCTGCAGGGTCAGGGTGGTTTTACCGGAGGATTCCGGGCCGTAGATCTCGACGATTCGGCCGCGGGGCAGACCGCCGATGCCCAGGGCCACGTCCAGGCCCAGGGAGCCGGTGGATATTGCCGGAATCTGGACGCGCTCCTTGTCCCCCATGCGCATCACCGTACCCTTGCCGAACTGGCGCTCGATCTGAGACAGCGCCGCCTGCAGTGCCTTGTCTTTGTTGGAATCCATGACCCTTCCCGTGTGTTTGAGCGTTGTTTGTTGGGGGCAAGCTTAGCGAAGGATTACTGTATAAGCAACCAGTGATTTGCGGGACTCGGGACTCGGGACTCGGGACTCGGGACTCGGGACTCGGGACTCGGGACTCGGGCGATCGTGGCATGTGGGAGCTTGCTTGCAAGCGAACGGCTGCGAAGCCCGCTCTGTTACGAAGCACAGCCCTGTGCCCCGCCCTTCGGGCAGCTTCGCTGTGCCAAATTGCTCCAGGCAATTTGGCCGCCTGCAAGCAGGCTCCGGCGCAACGCGAATCACTCCGGATGTGCCCGCACCTGCGCCAGCATCCCCTTCAGCGCCTCGGCCACCGTCTGCGCCTGGACCGCCGCGCGGTCTCCCTCGAAATGGAAACACTGCGCCCGGATGGTCACCGGCTCCTGCCCCGCGGATGTGGCCCAGGCGATCCACACCGTGCCCACCGGCTTCTCCGCG
>NZ_JBOFOC010000165.1:0-9670 GCF_051659245.1 Microbulbifer sp. | reverse complement strand
TCTGGGACACGCCGTGAATACGTCCCTGTAGGCTTGTCTGCCAGGTCCCTCTCGCAGACAGTCCCAGAAGGGCGCATCACGCCCCGGCTTGTGCCATCTGCTAGACCTCGAACTCCGAAACTTGAGTTATTCAGAGGTTCCCTAGCAGCCTAGCGCATTTGGGCCCGTGCAGAGTCGGATTCGGAGCGCCGCCGGGTGGTGAACTGCGGCGGGAAAATTCACTCTAAACTCTCGTTATGGAATACCAATCCCTTTATCTTTTTGCCGCGGATGTCGTCCTGTTGCTGCACACGCTGTTTGTGGCGTTTGTCGTGCTCGGGTTGCTGTTGATCTTTGTCGGCAAATTCCTGCACTGGCACTGGGTTCGCAACCCCTGGTTCAGGCTGGCGCACCTGGCGGCGATTGGCGTCGTTATTGCGGAATCCTGGGCGGGCGTGATCTGTCCGTTCACCGTTTGGGAAATGGCGTTGCGCGCGAAGGCCGGGGAAACGGTCTATACGGGTTCCTTTATCTCCCATTGGCTGGAGACGCTGCTGTACTACCAGGCGCCGGCCTGGGTGTTCAGGCTTGTGTACAGTGCGTTTGGACTGCTTGTTCTCGCCAGCTGGTATTGGGTGCGTCCGCGGTCATTCGGTAGGCGCCGGGGATGATCAGACGTCTAACGCACCTAAATCCAGAGCATGCCACCTGCTGGTGGCATCGCCCAACTTCCGCTAAAGTGCTCCGCATGAAAACCGCCGCCCCCCGTATCACCTTCTACCGCCACAAAGTCCTGCTGGCCCTACTGCAGGCCTTCGGCGGTCGGTTGTCCAATATCGACCTGCAGAAATATCTGTTCCTGTTCACCGAGCAGTGCCAGCGGGACAAGAGTTATGAGTTCGTCCCTTACCGCTATGGTTGCTTTTCCTTCCAGTCCTATGCGGATCGCAGCAAGCTCGCCGAGCTGGGGGCCATCAGCGCCGATCTGGAGCGCTGGGAGCTGGCTTCCCGCGCCAACTATCTGGCCATGCTGACGGACAGCGATCGCGAGAAGATGAAGCGTTTTCAGGATAAGTATGCCGGCCTTTCCGGTGATGCTCTGGTGCGGGAGATGTATGCCCGTTACCCCTATTACGCCATCCGCAGCGAGATTGCCGGGCGGCTGATGTCAAAGGCGCAATTGGCCGCCATCGAGGTGGAGCGCCCTAAGCAGAAGCGCGCTTGCTTCTTCACCATCGGCTATGAGGGCAAGAGCTTCGAGTACTACCTGAACCAGCTGATCCGCAACAATGTGCGGGTGCTGTGCGATGTGCGAAAGAACCCGCTCAGCCGAAAATATGGCTTTTCCAAGAGAGTGCTGTCGGCCACGCTGGAAAGTCTGGACATCCTTTATATCCACATGCCTGAGCTGGGAATTGTCTCGGAAAAGCGGCAGTCACTAGCTACGGTGACGGACTATCAGCGTCTGTTCGACGAATACGAGGCTACCACCTTGCGCCACAGCCAGAAAGCATTGCAACGGCTGACCGGTATCGTCAAGCAGCATAAGCGGATAGCCATCACCTGCTTCGAGGCGACGGAGTGCATGTGCCATCGTGGCCGTGTTGCCAAGGCCCTTCAGCAATTGCCGGACTGGAAGTACCCGATCAAGCATCTATAAAAAGGAAAAATGGATGACCAGAGAAAGGATTCTTATTGCGGTCAAAACCTACCCCACCCTCTCCACCACCTATATTGAGCTGGTCTGCACCGCCGGTTTCCGCGAGGACGGCTCATGGATACGGATTTATCCGTCGCCGTTCCGTTTTCTCGAGCGGGATAAGCAGTATGGCAAGTACCACTGGGTGGAGATGGATCTGAAAAAGAACACCAAGGACCCGCGCCCGGAAAGCTATAGCCCGACTAACATCGATGAAATCCAGGTGCTGGAAAAGGTGCCGACCGATAGGAACTGGGAGGCGAGGCGCCGGCTGATTCTCGACCGCAACACCATCTACACCAACCTGGATAGGATCAATCAGGGAGCGAAGCACAATGACTTCTCGCTCGCTATCTTCAAGCCAACGGAAATCCTTGATCTGGTGGCGGAGCGGTGTGAGCCGGAGTGGGAACTGACTCGCAAGGAGGCGGCGCAGGCTGCGCTGCGTCAGGGCTCCCTGTTCGACGACACGGATCACTCGGATTTCGAACTGGTGCGCAAGCTGCCGTGGAAATTCTCTTACCGCTTTCGGGACGATACGGGCAAGATCACCAGGATGATGATCGAGGATTGGGAAATAGGCCAGCTTTACTGGAATTGTTTAAAAAGATCCAATGAGACAACGGCGGTTGAAAAGGTTCGAGCCAAGTACCTGGACGACTTCGCCAGAACGAAGGACTTATACCTGTTTCTCGGTACCACATACCAGCAGCATGTGCGCAGGCTCGACAACCCCTATGTGGTCATCGGGACCTTTCACCCCCCTTATGCACCTCAGCAGAGTTTGTTCTGAGAGTTTATCGCGGAGAAAATGTAGAGACCACTCCACTGCTTGAGAAACTTGACTGCTCACCACGGCAGGTTGTGGAATCGCAATATCGTTGATCAGCCAAAGTTGACGCAGGCCGGCCCGTTCATCTAGACGCGCATCATGGCATCGCTTAAGACGGGACTCCCCCAGGGCGGGCCTGCGGCCCGCTTGCCGAGCTGGAGCTCGGCGTTCCCGGGTCGTCACCGCAAATAGATGGCTTCCTATTTACCGCCGACCAATCCGAAAGCCGTCCCTTCGGGATCGACGGCGGTAAGACAGTATTCCTCGCTTTGGGGAATCTGCGCGGGGGGCATGAGCAGGGTACCGCCCCGGCGGGTAATGCTGGAGGCCGCCGCGTCTATGTCCGCCACCCGGAAAAAGTAGAGCCAGTTGGGTGCGGCGTCCGGGGGGCCGGTCATAACGGCGCCGATGTCGGTCCCGTGGTTGAGGAGCTCGTAGCTGCCCATTTCCGCCATATCCGTTTCACCGCTCTTGTGCCAGCCGAAATGCCTGCCGTAGAAGGCCAGTGCGGCCGCCTGATCGGTGGTCATCAACTGGTTCCAGGCGCAGTGACCAATGGCCGAGGTATCCCCGGTAAAGGCCCGGCTCCTGCCCTCGCCGACGGGACGCATTATGTAGAAGGGAATGCCCTGAGGATCCCCGGCCATTGCCAGGGTGCCCGCGCCGGGGATCTCCATGGCCGGCATTATCGTGCTGCCCCCATCGGCGCTGATGGCCGCCAGGCTTGTTTCCACATCGTCCACGCAGATATAGCCCATCCAGTTGGGCTGCGCGCCGCACTCCCGCTGTTCCCGGGTGAGCTGCAGCAGCCCGCCCACCGGTTCCTCCCCCGCATTCACGATGCGGTAGTCGCGGCCGGGCTGGCCGCTGTCGGAAAATCGCCAGCCCGTCAGTTCGCCGTAAAAGGCCTGGGCCCTGTCGGCGTCCGCGCTCATCAGCTCGTACCAGATAAAATCGCCGTGCCTGTTTGCCTTATTTGTCATGTCAGTCCCCTACTGCTTTCCCCCGCCCAGAACCACTACCGGCTCAAAGCCGCCGTAAATCAGGCGCATGCCGTCGAAAGGCATGGGGTTCTTCTCCGGATTCATGCGCGGGTCCGTCTTCATCAACTCTTCCATCCTGCCCATGCACGCATCGCGGGTCGCCTTGTCCGGCCATTCGATCCAGGAAAACACCACCGTCTCCCCATCTTTGGCCTGGACGGCGCTATAGAAGTCG
Source organism: Microbulbifer sp. (assembly GCF_051659245.1). NCBI lineage: Bacteria > Pseudomonadati > Pseudomonadota > Gammaproteobacteria > Cellvibrionales > Microbulbiferaceae > Microbulbifer > Microbulbifer sp. The sequence continues at coordinate 5,942 of NZ_JBOFOC010000165.1, read as the reverse complement.
TTGACCTTGCCTTTGGGCACGTCGTCTCCCCAGCACTCGAACACCCGCAGGGCGCCCTGTTCCATAAAGACACTGTTTGCGAGTTTGGCGTGCTCGATAAAGCGCTGTTTGTTGTCGGTGGGTACTGCCAGTATGAAGCCGTCGATATAGGACATGGGGTGATTCCTCCATTTACCTGGTTGGGTGTTTAATCCTAGTCGAGCGGGAAAAAGAGAATTCGACACGGGGTGGGCGGATTTTGGCCCGAGTACCCCGTTTGCGGAGCTCAGGCCCGGTGATTTTATAGCGCTGGCGGGAACGGCTAGCGAATTACCGACCCAAAGCGCCATTTGCAGGGCGTAAAACAGGGCTGGCAAATAATGATATTTCCTCTGAGCGAGTACCCGATACCATGCCCCTTCCCGACTCCCAGGGCGCCTTCCATCCGCGACTGGTGCTGTACCATCGCCCGAACGACCTGACGCAGCTTGCGGGTGCCCCCGGCGCACTGGGTGTCCTCGTGACTAGTGACCGCGTGTTCCACTCTGAGGAATGTGCCGAACAGGTCAGCTTTAAGTGGTCTCCGGTAGCTTCGCGATCACCTTGATTTCGAATTGGAAGCCATAGAGCCACGTCACGCCGACAGCGGTCAATGTCGGGTGCGGCGCGCTGCCCCAGTATTCCTGCACAACCTTCCAGATCGTTTCGAACTTCGGTTCGGGATCGACAATGAAGACGGTGACGTCGATTACGTCATCGAACGTACACTCTGCGGCCTGAAGAATCGCATTCAGGTTGTCGAATGCGAGCCGGACCTGCTTCTCCAAGTCGGGCTCGGGGGAGCCATCTTCGCGGCTGCCAACTTGTCCTGATACGAACAATAAGCCATTGGAACGGCTCGCCGGTGAATAGCGATTACGCTCATAAAGCGCCTGGCGGCCAGGTGGGAAAACGACGTCACGCTCTGTCATGGTGTCTCCATCAATGGGTCGAAGTCGAGCCGGTGTTAACGAGGAAGGAACTTTATATGACTGCGATTGGCCGGATAAACGATCAATTCCAACCAACACTGTTTGTATAATCCAAACAATCACGAGGAGTCTGGAGCAGAGATGGACCGTTTCAGTGCGATGCAGGTGTTCGTCCGGGTGGTGGAGACTGGCAGCTTCACCAAGGCGGCCGAGACACTTCATATGAGCAAGACCAGTGTGACGCAACTAGTGCAACAGTTGGAGGCACGGCTGCGTGTCAGGCTGCTCAACCGCACCACACGCAAGGTCAATGTAACTGCCGACGGCGCCGTCTACTACGAACGAGTCGTAAAGTTGCTGGCTGATATGGACGATGCCGAAACCAGTCTGTCCACCGCCTCGGCATCGCCCCGAGGCCGACTGAGAGTGGATGTTCCCAGCCCTTTGGCTCGCATGATCCTGGTGCCGGCATTGCCCGCATTCCACGCTCAATATCCCGACATTCAGTTTGACATGGGCGTGAGTGATCGCATGGTGGACTTGATTGGCGAAGGCGTGGACTGCGTCGTGCGCGGCGGCGAGCTCACCGATCTTTCTCTGATGGCACGTCACGTGGGCGACCTGCAGCTCGGGGTTTACGCGGAACCGAGCTACCTGGAAAGCGCCGGCTCACCTTCGCACCCGCAGGAGCTGGCGGGCCCCGATCACTACATCGTGGGCTTCACATGGGCACGCGCCGGTAAAGTCCCTCCCTACGCCATGCATCGCGGCGGAGAGAGTGTCAAAGTGCACGGCCGGTACGTGATCGCGGTCGACGACGGCAATGCCTATCTTGCGGCTGGCTTGGCCGGCCTGGGAGTGCTGTGGCTACCGGACTACATGGCCAAGGAGCATGTAGCGCGCGGCGAACTGGTGCGCTTGTTCGATGATTGGCGCCTCGACCCGATGCCGATGTACGTGGCATTTCCACCGAACCGGCATGTCAGCACCAAACTGCGCGTGTTCATCGATTGGGTCGCTGATCTGATGGCACAGCATGCGCCTATTGACCGAAGGGGTGCGTGACCGCTACCTGTGGGGGTGCAGGACCGCGCGGCAAGGCGCCGGAGGCGGCTGAGCTAATTTTGCAGCAGGCCGAGGTGTTGTCGAACACCTGGAGCCGTTAATATCTTGGGATGGATTAGTTCAGACCGGATAGAATCTCAGCGGTTTATCTTTGATCTGAACCCGCTCCGCCGGCTCAGGGATCAACCGGCTTTCGTTTGCAAGTTGTCCCGCACACTCAGCGCATCGTAGCTGTCCCCACTGGAAGGCCTTACCCCCTTGCCCATGCGAATTTCCAGAGTCGACTCCGTGCGGTTGCGTCCGCCGGCGCTGACACCCGCCGAGTAAGTGGGTGGGGTCGAGTGTGATCTGGTGGTGCAGCCGAGCAGGCCGCAGTCCCGGGTAATCACCCGGTCGCCGCTGCTGAACCCGCTTTGCATTTCGGTTTCCTTGCGGTCCCTCAAGGTTTCGCGGTTCACGACCACGAACCAGTCATAACCCTTGAGCAGGGTCAGTTCCGCGGCGCGCAGCAGCGCGTAGTCCATGGCCCGGTCCCGATCGTCGCCCCGGGCTTTGAAGGTCACCCGGTAGCGATTGTCCGAAATCCGGCTCTCTTTGTAGCCGTACCCGGAGCCGTTGGCCGGTTTGTAGGCTGACTGGGAGGCGCAGCCGGTAGCGAGGAGAAGAGCAAAAGCGATCACAGTATGGATTTTCATGGGTTACCCCCAACAGTTTGTTTGTGTCTTTCTGTCATGGCGTCCTTTATTGGGCTGACGGTTGTGCCGGTGTTTTATTCCAGTCGTCGGCGATAATTTCCGCCTCGGCCCGCGGGTCGATGTCCGTTGCGATCATGGCGTCCAGGGCGCTGTCCAGCAGCGAGCCGCCGCTGGCGGTCCGATAGGTGCCGGGTTCCTGTACGGCATCCTGTTGAACCGATGCGGTCAGCTGCCACTCGCCGTCCCCGCTTCGACAAGCGATGTTTTCGGACCCTTGCGCGCCGCTTACGACCTGATACTGCCGACAGTAATCGCCCTGTCGACTGACGAAGGTGAGCCGTGGTGTCAGTTGGCGGCCGTCGGCCAATTCCTGGGTCTTGCCGCTGGGTGCGTACTCCAGGGTCGCGGCGATGGGCCGCCAGCCGTTGTCATCGCTTTGCGGCTGACCCGGCAGCAACCAGCCCGCGCCCAGGCCGATGGCCAGGGTAACCGCGGCGGCGAGGCCGGCGTGGCGCTGCAACTGATCGTGTGCCCGGCGCCAGAGCGGGAATTGGATCACCTGTGCCGATCGGGGCGGTCCGCCCTCCGCGAGCATGGTTGTCACCGCCTCCGGCAGGGGGCGCTCGTCGATGGACGAGTAGGTGACGGCCACCAACTGGTCGACACCGGCCAGCTCGGCGAGGCGGTCGCTGAGCGTCTCGTCATCGCACAGTCGCTGGCGAACGCGCTCCATTTCCGACTCCGGTAGTTCCGCGTCGAGAAAGGCGGACAGGATCTCGTCGGTCAGCTTGTTTTCTTTGCGGCTGTTCATGTTGTCCTCGCCGGGGATGCGTTCAGGATCTCGCACAGCGCCGCGCGGGCGCGGGCCAGACGGCTCATCACTGTGCCCATGGGAATCTCCAGAGTCGCCGCCACTTCCTTGTAGGACATGCCCTGGAGGGCTACCAGGGCGAGAATGGACCGCTGGTCGTTCGGCAGCCGGTCCATGGCCCGGTTTACCCGTTCCAGTTCCATCTCGCCGGCGATGGCCCGCTCTCCGTCGACTATCTGACCTTCGCTCAACTCCGGCTGTTGGGCCGCCTCCTGGCGGACCTTGCGCGAGCGGTACTCATCGATCCACAGATTGCGGCACACGCGAAACACCCATTTGTTCAAATCCACGTCCTTTGGAATTTTTTTGCTCAACACCCGCTCGATGGTGCTCTGCAACAAGTCGTCGGCGTCCGCCATGGAGCCTGTCAGCGAGTAGGCAAAGCGCCGTATCATGGGTACCAGAGACGTCAGCTCTTGTTTCATATTTGAGGTCTCACAATATCTTCACCCGGAAGACGGCCGGGCCCCCGAATCTATTCCCCGGATTTTATGTCAAATCGGGGAATTTTATTGAGCCAGAAACGTGATTAGAGTATTGAGTCATAGTTAGCGGAACCGGTGATATGAAATACCACAGGCAAAAAAAGAGAAATCCTCTGATTGTGGGTGGTCTGGGCCTGCTCCTGTGTCTGTCGCCTGCGGCCCGGGCCCAAGTGCTGGACTCCGGATCGATTCTGAACCAGGTGGAGAGCGTGACCGGTGAAGCGGAGCGGGTGAGCCAGGACCTCGAATCCAGTGCCGCGGACGCTGTGGGGGAAACACAAGATGCGGTGAACACCGGAGAATTGACAGACGCCGTGGACGCCGGCGAATTGATAGACACGGTGAACGTCGACGAATTGACAGATGCGCTGGATGTCGACGAATTGACAGACGCAGTGAACGCCGGCGAATTGATAAACGCAGTCGAATCCACTTTGGATCCATTGACCGGTCTCCCGGAGCGGTTGCCAATCGTCAATGCCGGCGGGGCCACGGTTTTTGTCGACGTCGAGGTGGAAAACGGCTGGCGCGCGGTGGACCGCCAATGGCTGGTGATGCTCGAACCCGGTGAACTGGCTGCCTTGCGACAACTGGATATCGAGATTCTCGAGCAAACCGATTTCGGTGGACTGGGCCTAAGTTTATTGCGCTTCCGCGTGCCGAAGGAGATCGATTCCCGCGATGCACTGCGGCGGCTACTGCCGGCCGCGCTGGTGGACCGCTTCGACCGCAACCATATTTACAACCCCCAAATTTACAACCCCCAAAAGGCCGACGGCGAGACGGTTCCCCGGGAGGCGGTACAGGGGGCGTCGTCGATTTGCGGGCAGTCGCTGAATATCGGCATGGTGGACACCGCCATTCAACTGGACCACCCCGCCTTTGGTAACAGCCGCATCCGGGAGAAAAGCTTTCTCGAACAGGGTATCGACCAACCCGATGCCCACGGTACCGCCGTAGCCGGTTTATTCGTGGGCGCCATCGAGCAAATGCCGCCGCGCCTGCCCGGTGCGACGCTGTACAACGCCTCGGTGTTTTACTCGCGCAATCAATATGCCCAGGGCGCGACCATGATGCACCTGGTCGAGGCACTGAACTGGTTGATGAGCAAAGATATCAAGGTGATCAATATGAGCCTGTCGGGACCGGACAACCGGATCCTCGCGGCAACCGTCGACCGGGTGATCGGGCGCGGCAAAGCCATTGTGGCCGCGGCCGGCAATGCCGGACCGGCTGCGCCGCCGCTGTATCCCGCGGCTTACCCCGGTGTGATTTCCGCCACTGCCGTGGACAGTGAGCAGCGCATCTACCGCTGGGCCAACCGTGGCGAACACGTGGATTTTGCCGCGTTTGGCGTGTCCGTAGTTACCGCGCGCAGTGGCAGTGAATTCGGCCGTGAAAGCGGAACTTCCATGGCTGCGCCCGTGGTTTCCGCATTCGTGGCCTGTGAACTGGCCGGCAATCCCGGCGGTGCTGACGAGGTGATTGATCGCCTGGCCAACAGGGCTCTGGATCTAGGCGACCCGGGCCGCGACCCGGTGTTCGGGTATGGATTGCTGCAGTGAATTCCAGTAACGGAATAGAAGGTGTCTCTAAATACTGCGCCGCAGGGTGCGCCGTGCGCACCAAAAGGTTTGAAACCCACGCCAGCCCTGCCCGGTGCGCACGGCGCACCCTACGGCAATCACCCCTGTAGGAGCGGCCCATGGCCGCGATCAGACTTCGGGCTACCCACACATCGATCGCGGCCATGGGCCGCTTCTCTAAAGCGGCCCCTGAAGTCAACCACTAATCTGGTTTTTGCACTGGACAGCTGTTACTGAGTTTCAGGCTTCTCTACGTGGTCGCCTTTGGCGCCGACAAGATGTAATCGGAG
>NZ_JBOFOC010000164.1:0-1448 GCF_051659245.1 Microbulbifer sp. | reverse complement strand
AGAGCCCTGACTCCATCTCGGCTGGAGGGGCCGGCTGTATCGCGTCCTTCGCCAGTAGGACCGCGACTTCTGCACGCAAGACAGGGGCATCCTGGCTCAACACTGAGGTGAACCGATTGCCCCTGAACTTGGGAGGACGCCGGGCGAACTGAATCGCGTAGCCGAGTCTGATGGTCCTCAGGAGCCAGCGAGACGGCCTGGGGAGCTCTAGCCAGGCCCCCAGGGGCCGTACAAGCGGGACCAGGGGAGACATAGACGTACCCGCGGTGGGGCAGCGCAGTGGAGCCCAGGGGCCCGACTCGAAAGGCAGAGCGTCTCGAAGTGGGGTCTGAGTGTGTGGTGCAACACTCACCTGGCTCCACGGCTGGGCAGGGGGCGCGGGAGAAGGCATCGCGTCCTCGGACCGGACCCTGCTGCCCACTGGCGAAGAGAGAGGGGGATGGGAATGTGGAGACGGGGTCTCGCGCACTGCCATCCTCGCCCTCTTGGGACCCGGAGAAAAAGGAAACTGCTCTTATGAAGTTTTGGGTACCACTGACCCGGGGGCCAGTGGCGGAACAGAACAAAAATTCTCCACCCGGCCCTCCTCCGGGGGAAGGAGTGGTGCTATCGCCATCTCCTGAAGAGCAGGATCCCGAGGCTCCGGGTCGCCCGTCCCAGGGACGCCGCCTACCCTGGCACTTCACAGGCTTGGCAGGGGCGGAGGCGGGCCGCGCCGCTTTCCTGCGGCCAGCTCCATGCTGCGGCCATTGTGAAGGCTGCTGTTGTGGCCGAGCTGGAGCGGAGGTGGAGGCCGCAGGAGGGCGCCTTCGGCGACGAGCAGGCGGAGGGGCTGCAGCCGGCGGTGGGGTGGAGACAGCAGCGGACCGCCGGGGCAGGATGCGAAACGCCTCCATCTGCTTCTGTGCGGCGGAGAACTGTTGGGCAAAGTCCTCCAACGCTTCGCCGAATAGGCCGGCCTGGGAGATCGGGGAGTCCAGGAAGCGGTGCTTGTCGGACTCCCTCATATCCGCCAAGGTCAGCCACAGGTGGCGCTCCTGGACCACTAATGTGGACATCGTCTGACCCAGGGCCCGCGCCGTGACTTTCGTCGCCCTTAGCGCGAGGTCCGTCGCTGTGCGCAGTTCCTGCAACACACCTGGGTCAGCATCACCCTCGTGCAGCTGTTTCAACGCCTTGGCCTGGTGGTTTTACCTGCAGGAGGGCCATGGCGTGCAGGGCGGAAGCGGCCTGTCCAGCAGCACCGTAAGCCTTGGCCGTTAGAGCGGACGAGAATTTACAGGCCCTGGACGGAAGGCGTGGATTACCTCTCCAGGCGGCAGCGCCCTGCGGGCAAAGCTGCATGGCAATGGCGCGCTCGACTGGGGGGACCTCCACATACCCCTGGGCCGCTCCGCCGTCGAGGGTGGTGAGGACGGAGGAGGCACTAGGCCTGCTTCGGGCAGAAA
>NZ_JBOFOC010000163.1:0-29662 GCF_051659245.1 Microbulbifer sp. | reverse complement strand
GGGCGGCCATCCGCCCCGCCGCTCCTACAAAAAGGCGCAAGCCTTATTCAGGGAGCTTGACCACCTGCTGGTGCAGGTCCTGCAGGCGGCGCACCTTGAGCGGTTCGCCGATCTGCATCGCCAGGGCCATGGCCTTGGCCGCGGCCAGCGTGGTGGTGTAGCACACCTGGTGATTCTCCGCGCTGCGGCGGATATCGGCGGAATCGCGAATGGCCTGGCGCCCCTCTGTGGTGTTGACCACCAGGGCGATCTCGTCGTTTTTGATCATATCGACAATATGGGGCCGGCCCTCGCTCATCTTGTTGACGGTTGTAACGGGAATATCGCTCTCTTGCAAGACCCTGGCAGTGCCGCGGGTGGCGACCAGCTCGAATCCGAGCCCGGCCAGGTCCCGCGCAACGCTCACCACGTCGGGCTTGTCGAAGTCGCGCACGGAGATGAACACCTTGCCGGACTCCGGCAGGGTGTCGCCGGCGGCGAGCAGGCCCTTGTCGAAGGCCTCGGCAAAGGTCTCGCCCACGCCCATGACCTCGCCGGTGGATTTCATTTCCGGGCCGAGGATGGGGTCCACTTTGGGGAACTTGTTGAACGGGAATACCGATTCCTTGACCGAGAAGTAATCCGGCACGATTTCCTTGGTAAAACCCTGTTCCGCCAGGGTGGTACCCGCCTGGCAGCGCGCGGCGATCTTGGCCAGGGAGGTGCCGATGCACTTGGATACGAAGGGCACGGTGCGCGAGGCGCGGGGGTTCACCTCGATCACATAGATCTCGCCGTCCTGGTAGGCCAGTTGGGTGTTCATCAGCCCCACCACGCCCAGTTCGCGAGCCATGGCCTTGACCTGTTCGCGCATGCGGTCCTGCACTTCCGCCGGCAGGCTGTAGGGCGGCAGCGAACAGGCGGAGTCCCCGGAGTGAACGCCGCACTGTTCGATATGCTGCATGATTGCGCCGATCACAACATCCTGCCCATCGGATACCGCATCGATATCCACCTCGATGGCGGCGTTGAGGAAGTTGTCCAGCAGCACAGGGGCCTCGTCGGACACCTGCACCGCCTCTTTCATGTAATTCAGCAGTTCGTCTTCCTTGTACACGATCTCCATGGCGCGGCCGCCGAGCACGTAGGAGGGACGAACCACCAGCGGGTAGCCCACTTCCTTGGCGGCCTGGATCGCCTCGGAAACCGAGCGCACTATGGCGTTCTGCGGCTGCTTGAGCCCCAGGCGCATAATCATCTGCTGGAAGCGTTCGCGATCCTCCGCGCGATCGATCTGCTCCGGGGTGGTACCGATGATCGGCACCCCTTCGTTGGCCAGGTAGCGCGCCAGGTTCAGCGGCGTCTGGCCGCCGAACTGCACGATCACCCCCACCGGCTTTTCCTTGCGCACGATTTCCAGCACGTCCTCCAGGGTCACCGGCTCGAAATAGAGGCGGTCGGAGGTGTCGTAATCGGTGGAGACGGTCTCGGGGTTACAGTTGACCATGATGGTCTCGTAGCCGTCCTCACGCATCGCCAGCGCGGCGTGCACGCAGCAGTAGTCGAACTCGATGCCCTGACCGATGCGGTTGGGACCGCCGCCGAGCACCATGATCTTCTTCCTGCCGGACGGGTTCGCCTCACACTCCTCGTCGTAGGTGGAGTACATATACGCGGTGCTGGTGGAGAACTCGGCCGCGCAGGTATCGACGCGCTTGTAAGAGGGGAATACGCCCAGCTTGTGGCGGAATTCGCGCACGGTTTTCTGGCTGACGCCGAGCAGGTCCGCCAGGCGGCGGTCGGAGAAACCTTTGCGTTTCAGGTAGCGCATCTGCTCGGTGGTGAGCGCCGAGGTGGGCAGGGAGCGCAGGGGCTCCTCGATCTTGATCAGTTCCTCGATCTGCACCAGGAACCAGGGGTCGATGGCGGATACTTCGTAGACTTCCTGTACACTCATCCCCATGCGGAAGGCGTCGCCCACATACCAGATGCGCTCGGCACCGGGCACCGAGAGCTCGCGGCGCAGGCGCTCCTGGGCGCCGTCCTCATTCGGGTCTATCTTACGCTCCAGGCCGAAACTGCCCACCTCCAGGCCGCGCAGGGCCTTCTGCAGGGACTCCTGGAAAGTGCGGCCGATGGCCATCACCTCGCCCACGGATTTCATCTGCGTGGTCAGGCGCGCGTCCGCCTCGCCGAACTTCTCGAAGGTGAAGCGCGGGATCTTGGTGACCACGTAATCGATGGTGGGCTCGAAGGAGGCCGGAGTGGCACCGCCGGTGATATCGTTCTGCAGTTCGTCCAGCGTGTAGCCCACCGCCAGCTTGGCGGCCACCTTGGCGATAGGGAAGCCGGTGGCCTTGGAAGCCAGCGCCGAGGAGCGGGACACCCGCGGGTTCATCTCGATCACCACCATGCGCCCGGTTTCGGGGCAGACGCCGAACTGCACGTTGGAACCGCCGGTCTCCACGCCGATCTCGCGCAACACCGCGATGGAGGCGTTGCGCATCAGTTGGTATTCCTTGTCGGTCAGGGTCTGCGCCGGGGCCACGGTGATGGAGTCGCCAGTATGCACGCCCATGGGGTCGAAGTTCTCGATGGAGCAGACGATGATGCAGTTGTCGTTCCTGTCGCGCACCACCTCCATTTCATATTCTTTCCAGCCCAGCAGCGACTCGTCGATCAGCAGTTCGTTGGTGGGCGACAGGTCGAGGCCGCGCTTGCAGATCTCCTCGAACTCGGGCCAGTTATAGGCCACGCCCCCGCCGGAGCCGCCCATGGTGAAGGAGGGGCGGATGATCACCGGGAAGCCGAACTCCTCCGGCACCTTCTTCGCCTCCTCCAGGGAGTGCACGATCTTCGCCCGCGGGGTCTCCAGGCCGATGGCGCGCATGGCCTTGTCGAACAGGTCGCGGTCCTCGGCCTTTTCGATGGCGTCTTTGTCGGCACCGATCAGCTCCACACTGAACTTTTCCAGCACGCCGTGCTTGTCCAGATCCAGTGCACAGTTGAGCGCCGTCTGGCCGCCCATGGTGGGCAGGATGGCGTCCGGGCGCTCCTCCTCGATGATCTTGGCCACCGTGCGCCACTCCACCGGCTCGATATAGGTGGCGTCCGCCATGGAAGGATCGGTCATGATGGTGGCGGGGTTGGAGTTCACCAGGATCACCCGGTAGCCCTCCTCGCGCAGTGCCTTGCAGGCCTGGGCGCCGGAATAATCAAATTCACAAGCTTGACCGATGACAATCGGACCGGCACCGATGATCAGAATGCTTTTGATGTCTGTACGTTTTGGCATCTTTCTTCCGTTTCACACCGGCCTATGCCGGCAGATAAAGTGACTGTCTCTGGCGTAGGATGGGCAAAGGAGCGCAGCGACATGCCCATCACCTGAAACCGATGGGCACGCTGCGCTTTGCCCATCCTACGGCCGGCCCCTAGCGGCGCACCTTCATCAACTCGATAAACTGATCAAACAGCGGCGCCATATCGTGCGGCCCCGGGCTGGCCTCGGGGTGCCCCTGGAAGCTGAACGCCGGTTTGTCTTTCAGGCGGATACCCTGCAGTGTGCGGTCGAACAGGGACACGTGGGTCACTTCCACATTCTCCGGCAGGCTGTCCGCATCCACCGAGAAGCCGTGGTTCTGGGCGGTGATCATCACCTTGCCGGTCTGTAAACACTGCACCGGGTGGTTGCCCCCGTGGTGGCCAAACTTCATTTTTGCCGAGCGGCCACCCACCGCCAGGCCCAGCAGTTGGTGGCCGAGGCAGATGCCGTAGGTGGGGATGCCCACCTCGAGAAATTCCCTGATCGCGTCGATGGCGTAGTCGCAGGGCTCCGGGTCGCCGGGGCCGTTGGACAGGAAGATGCCGTCGGGGTTGAGCGCCAGCGCCTCGGAGGCCGGAGTTTCCGCCGGCACCACGGTGACGTCGCAGCCCCGGTCCACCAGCATACGCAGGATATTGCGTTTGACTCCGTAGTCGTAGGCCACCACTTTGAAAGGCTGTTCCGATGCGGCCCTGTGGCCCGCGCCCAGCTCCCAGGTGCCCTCGTTGAACGGGTAGCTCTGCCTGGTGGAGACCACCCTGGCCAGGTCCATGCCCTTCAGGCCGGCGAACTCCCGCGCCTTGGCCAGCGCCGCTGCGCTGTCGATGTTTTCCCCGGCGACAATACAGCCGCTCTGGGCACCGCCGTCGCGCAGAAGGCGGGTGAGGCGGCGGGTGTCGATATCGGCGATACCGACGATATTGCGCTCCCGCAGGTATTCGTCCAGCGACTGCTTCTTGCGGAAGCTGCTGGCCAGCAGCGGCAGGTCGCGGATCACCAGGCCCGCGGCCCAGACCTGATCGCATTCCTCATCTTCCGCATTGGTGCCGGTATTGCCGATATGGGGATAGGTGAGAGTCACTATCTGTCGGGCGTAGGAAGGATCGGTGAGGATCTCCTGGTAGCCGGTCATGGAGGTATTGAAAACCACTTCGCCAACGGCGCTGCCGTGGGCGCCGATGGCGCGCCCGTAAAATTCGCTGCCGTCTGCAAGTATCAGCAGAGCTGGCGTAGTGTGGGGCATCAGGGGCTCCGGCGTGGGGGCGGTTTTATTCAAATTGATCTCCAGTGAATGCTGTTTACCCGAGATGTGCCGCATTTGCGGGGTGCCAGGCTGACCGGGCCCTGGAGGGTCCCCGAGCTGCCTTCGGCAGGGCGCAGGCGTACCCTATAAAAAAGCGAGATGGCCTCTCAGCTCATCTCGCTTTTTTAAAAACTTTGTTCACGCGCGGCTCTCGTTGTGTGACCGGCGGAGGACCCGCCAAACCGGGCGCAGATTCTACGCGAATTTTACCCTTCGCGCCAGCGGGCCGTACCGGGCGTGCGGCCCGCTCTACTCAGGCTCCCGACTCAGGCGAAACAGGCTGTTGCCCATTTTCAGCTCCGCCCGGTCGAGCATGGTCTTATTCAGTTGCAGGGCGATGGTGTCGCCGTTGCCGGTAAAGCCGATGATACCGCCGGCGGCGGCGAAACGCTCGATATCGCTGATGGTGAGGACGGGGAAGAACTCCAGGGCACCCACTGTCTTCATCAGGCTTTCCCTTTCCATATGCCCCAACACCACTATCTGGCAGCTGCGCGCCCGCAGCAGTTCGCCGAGGTTCACCTGCTCCAGCTCCACGCGACGCCCGTTCACCCGCTGGTGCTTAAGGCGCTTCGCCAGGGGTGCGCGCAGGCGGTCATCGCCCATGACACAGATACGGAAAGGGGCACCGGTGCCGGAAAACACCTGGATGGGCCACTGCAGATGGTGGGCGAAGTGAACGATGTAGTCGACCATCACCCGGCGCCCGGCTTCGGAATCGGACAGCAGGGTGCCGGCGCGGCTACCGGTGGCGGCCACCGCCGCCAGCAGTACCGTCAGGTGGAGCACCACCAGGCCGGAGATACGCAGGTAGATGCGGTATTGCCTAGGAATCATACCTTTGAGCCCCGTTGACCACCCTGGAAAACAGTCGTTGCGCCGGGCACTTTGCCGCGGCGCTCTCAAAGGTTAGTACCGGCGGGAAGGCGTCGCCATCAGGGGAGAGGGGGCGGGGTTTCCTGTACCGCCAATGATCGCCATTTGAGCGCCTTTTCAATGGCCACGATCATACTGCCGGCCACATCCTTGCGGGTGGCGCTCTCGATGCCCTCGAGCCCCGGTGAGGAATTCACCTCCAGCAGCAGCGGTCCCTTCTTGGAGCGGATGATGTCCACCCCGGCCACCTTGAGCCCCAGGACCTTGGCGGCCTTGGACGCCAGGCGCTTCTCCTCGGCGGTGACCTTGACCACCGAGGCGGTACCGCCCTGGTGGATATTGGCCCGGAACTCGCCCGGCGCCGCCTCCCGCTGGATGGCCGCCACAACCTTGTTGTCGATCACGAACAGGCGCAGGTCGCGCCCCTGGGCCTCGCGGATAAACTCCTGCACCAGCAGGTTGGCCTTGAGGGATTTGAAGGCGTTGATCACCGACTCCCCCGCCTTGCGGGTTTCCGCCAGCACCACGCCCCGGCCCTGGGTACCCTCCAGCAACTTCACGATCAGCGGCGCGCCGCCCACCATTTCGATCAGTTCGTTGGTGTCCACCGGCGAGTTGGCGAAACCGGAAATGGGGATATTCAGGCCGTTCTGCTGCAACAGCTGCAGGGAAAACAGCTTGTCCCGCGACTGGCTGATGGCCGCCGAACCGTTGAGGGCGAATACGCCGATGCTCTCGAAGTGGCGGGTGAGTGCGCAGCCGTAGAAGGTCTGACTGGGGCGAATCCGCGGGATCACCGCGTCCAGGTTGTTGAGGATGCGCCCATCCCGGTAGTGCACTTCCGGCTCTGTGGGGTCCAGCTTCATATAGCACTGGCGGATATCCAGGAAGCTCATGCGGTGGCCGCGCTCGGCACCGGCCTCCATGATGCGCTGGTTGCTGTACAGGTCGGGATTAGAGGCGAGCACGCCGATACGCAGGCCGGTGCCGGCGATATGGTGCTCGTCGCGGTAGTACTCCTCCAGCTCGCTGGCGGGCAGGTCCCCGAGGCAGAAGCTCTCCGACGGGTCCACCAGCATGCGCCCGAGCATCGCCTCCCGTCCGAGCAGCATGCGATAACCCATGGTGTCCCGGTTGGTAAGGGTCAGTTCGATATCCCACACACTGCCGCCGACCGCGAGCGCGGTGCGGATCACCGGGCGCTTTTCGCTGTCACCGGAGGAGCTGCGCACCATGCGCTTGTCCAGCACCCGCGCTTCGCAGCGCACCGACGGGCGGCGCAAATGCTGCAGCGGGTGCGCCTCGAAACTCACCCAGGGATCGCCGTCGCGCTTGAAAGTCTGGATATTGTAGGCATGCAGGGACGAGGTCTTCGCTCCCGAGTCCACCCGCGCCTTGATCGCGGGGATACCCAGACCGGGGAGGCTGCACCACTCTTCGCTGCCGACGATTAATTTTTTTTCCAAGTTCGATTTTCCGTTACAAATAGCAAAATCAGGGCGGGCTCGTGCCATCAGAGGGCCGGTGATGGGCACGCTGCGCTTTGCCCATCCTACATTTCCCGCTGCTACAGGCCCAGCACATCGCGCATATCGTAGTGGCCCGGCTCGCGGCCCGCCAGCCCCTCTCCCGTCAACCAGAGCGCGGCGCGCACCGCCCCGCGGGCGAACGACAGGCGGCTGCTGGCCTTGTGGCCTATCTCCACCCGCTCGCCATCCGCCAGGAACATCACCGTGTGATCCCCCACCACGTCGCCGCCGCGCACCGTGGCAAAGCCGATGGTATCCCGCGACCGCGCGCCGGTCTGGCCCTCGCGGCCGTAGACGGCAACCTCCGACAGATCGCGGCCCAAAGTCCCGGCGATCACCTCGCCCATGCTGAGTGCGGTACCGGAGGGTGCGTCCACCTTGTGGCGATGGTGGGCCTCGACGATCTCGATATCCGCATCTTCGCCCAGCACCCGCGCGGCAGTCTCCAGCAACTTGAAGCACAGGTTGACCCCGGTGGAGAAGTTGCTGGCCAGGCACAGGGGTATGGACTGCGCGTGCGCCAGCACTTCGGCCTTCTGTGCCGGGTCGAAACCGGTGGTGCCGATGGCGATGGGTTTACCGCGGGCGGCGCAGAAGGCGGTGTTGGCCAGGGTGGCGGCGGGAGCGGTGAAGTCGATCAGCACGTCGAAATCCGCCTGCGCCAGGTCGCCCACAATCGGCAGGCCACTGCGCCCCAGACCGGCAACTTCGCCGGCATCGGCGCCCGCAAGGCTGGACTCGGGCCGCACGATTGCCGCGGACAGCTCCGCCGCATCCGACTGCGCCAGCGCCTGCGCCAGTGCGCGCCCCATGCGCCCACCAAATCCCGTTACTGCAACTTTTATCGCCATGATTTTTCCTCCCGTCCAGCCGAAGCCGCGGATTCTACCCGGTAGGTAAGGATAGCTGTAGTGGTATTGCAGGAGATGTGCGGGAGGGAAAAGAGATGTAGGGCGAGCCTGTTGTTCGCCCGGGGCGGGCCTACCGGCCCGTTGCCGAGCTGGAGCTCGGCGTTCCCAGGGAGGGCGGGCCTGCGGCCCGCTTGCGGAGCTGGAGCCTTCAGCACTCCAAGGTAAACAGCTCCGCGGTCCCGGGTCCCGAGAATCAGAGTTTCATATCGCCGAAGAAGCTCTTCACCCCCTCGAACCAGCCGGTCTGGCGGGGGGAGTTTTTCTTTTCGCTCAGAGTGTCGGCGAACTCCTGCAGCAGGTCCTTCTGTTTGGCGGACAGGTTCACCGGGGTCTCCACCACCACGCGGCACAGCAGGTCGCCGGGGGCGCCGCCGCGCACCGGGGTGACGCCCTTGCCGCGCAGGCGGAAGAGTTTGCCGGTCTGGCTCTCCGGGGGGATCTTCAGTTTGACCTTGCCCTCCAGGGTAGGGACTTCCAGGTCCCCGCCCAGCGCGGCGGCGACAAAGCTGATCGGCACCTCGCAGTAGAGGTTCTTGCCGTCGCGCTGGAACAGCTCGTGTTCGCGCACCACCACCTGCACATAGAGGTCACCGGGTGGACCGCCGTCCGGGCCCGCCTCGCCCTCACCGGAGAGGCGGATGCGGTCGCCGCTGTCCACACCCGGCGGCACCTTGACCGAGAGGGTCTTGGTCTCCTCCACACGGCCGCGGCCATGGCAGCTGCTACAGGGGTCGCTGATGATGATCCCGCGCCCGCGGCAGTTGGGGCAGGTCTGCTGCACCGAGAAGAAACCCTGCTGCATACGCACTTGGCCGATACCACCGCAGGTGCCGCAGGTCTGCGGCTGGGAGCCCGGCTTGGCACCGGAGCCGTGGCAGGTTGTACAGGAGGCCAGAGTGGGCACGCGGATCTTGACCGTGGTGCCGCGCACCGCGTCTTCCAGGTCCAGCTCCAGGTCGTAGCGCAGGTCGGAACCCCGCGCCGGCCCGCCGCGGCGGCCGCCGCCGCCGAAGATATCGCCGAATACGTCGCCGAAGATATCGGAGAAGCCACCGAAGCCACCGGCCCCGCCGCCGCCCATCTGGCCTTCCACGCCGGCGTGGCCGAACTGGTCGTAGGCCGCCTTTTTCTGCGGGTCGGACAGTACTTCGTAGGCCTCGTTGGCCTCCTTGAATTTGTTCTCCGACTCCTTGTCGTCGGGGTTGCGGTCCGGGTGGTATTTCATCGCCACCCGGCGGTAGGCCTTTTTCAGGTCTTTTTCCGACGCGTTCCGATCGACGCCGAGGATTTCGTAATAATCGCGCTTCGACATAAAAATGGTGTTCTTTTTTAACGGCATAAGGCGCGGCGGTAATACCGCCGCGCCTTTCTATTTTTTACTGTAGGAGCGGCCGCTGGCCGCGATCGACAGCGGAACAGACCACCACAGATCGCGGCCATGGGCGGATGGCCGCCCCGCCGCTCCTACATGGAGGGCAAGGTTGTGATTACTTGTCCTCTTTCTTGTCTTCCTTCACTTCCTCGAACTCGGCATCCACTGCGTCGTCACCACCGGCCTTCTGCTCTCCACCCTCGCTGGCACCGGCGGCACCCTCGGCCTGCTCGGCGTACATTTTCTGCGCCACCGGGCCGGAAGCCTCGGTCAGTTTGCTGGTGGCGGCTTCCATGGCGGCCTTGTCGCTGCCTTTGACCGCCTCTTCCGCTTCGGAGATGGCGGCTTCGATCGCGGACTTCTCCTCCGCGGTGGCCTTGTCGCCGGCCTCTTCGAGGGTCTTCTTGGTGGCGTGGATCAGGCCGTCGAGGGTGTTGCGCGCCTGCACCAGTTCCTCGAACTGCTTGTCCGCCTCCACATTGGCCTCCGCGTCGCGCACCATCTTGTCGACCTCTTCCTCAGACAGGCCGGAGGAGGCCTTGATCACAATGGACTGCTCCTTGCCGGTGGCCTTGTCCTTGGCGTGCACGTGCAGGATACCGTTGGCATCGATATCGAAGGATACCTCGATCTGCGGCACGCCGCGGGGCGCCGGCGGGATGTCGGCCAGATCGAAGCGGCCCAGGGATTTGTTCTGCGACGCCTGCTTGCGCTCGCCCTGCACCACGTGAATGGTCACCGCGGTCTGGTTGTCGTCTGCGGTGGAGAACACCTGGGACTTCTTGGTGGGAATGGTGGTGTTCTTCTCGATCAGCGGAGTGGCCACGCCGCCCATGGTCTCGATGCCCAGGGTCAGCGGGGTCACGTCCAGCAGCAATACGTCTTTCACATCGCCGGAGAGCACCGCGCCCTGAATGGCCGCGCCGATGGCCACGGCTTCGTCCGGGTTGACGTCCTTGCGCGGCTCCTTGCCGAAGAACTCGGTGACCTTCTTCTGTACCAGCGGCATGCGGGTCTGGCCGCCCACCAGGATGATCTCGTCGACGCCGGAGGCGGACAGGTCGGCATCCGCCAGGGCGGTTTTCAGCGGCTCGATAGTGCGGTTGACCAGCTCCTCCACCAAGCTCTCCAGCTTGGCGCGGGTCAGCTTCACCACCAGGTGTTTCGGACCGGTGGCATCGGCGGTGATATAAGGTAAGTTCACCTCGGTCTGCTGGCTGGAGGACAGCTCGATCTTGGCCTTTTCGGCGGCCTCTTTCAGGCGCTGCATGGCCAGCGGATCGCCCTTCAGGTCGATGCCCTGCTCTTTCTTGAACTGCTCGGCCAGGTAGTCGATCAGGCGCAGGTCGAAGTCCTCGCCGCCGAGGAAGGTGTCGCCGTTGGTGGACAGCACCTCGAACTGCTTCTCGCCGTCCACATCGGCGATCTCGATAATGGAGATATCGAAAGTGCCGCCGCCCAGGTCGTAGACCGCCACTGTACGGTCTCCGCCCTTTTTGTCCAGGCCGTAGGCCAGCGCCGCGGCGGTGGGCTCATTGATGATGCGCTTGACGTCCAGGCCGGCGATACGGCCGGCGTCCTTGGTGGCCTGGCGCTGGGAGTCGTTGAAGTAGGCGGGCACGGTGATGACCGCGGCCTCCACCTTCTCACCGAGAAAGTCCTCGGCGGTCTTCTTCATCTTTTTCAGCACTTCGGCGGAGATCTGCGGCGGTGCTTTCTTATCGCCCTTCACTTCCACCCAGGCGTCGCCGTTTTCCGCTTCCACGATGCTGTAGGGCACCATCTTGATGTCCTTCTGCACCACATCGTCCTTGAAGCGGCGGCCGATCAGCCGCTTCACCGCGAACAGGGTGTTCTGCGGATTGGTCACCGCCTGGCGCTTGGCGGACTGGCCCACCAGGATTTCGTTGTCCTCGGTAAAGGCGACCACGGAGGGGGTGGTGCGGTCACCCTCGGCGTTCTCGACCACCCGCGCTTTGTCACCATCCAGTACCGCGACACAGCTGTTGGTGGTACCCAGGTCGATGCCGATAATTTTTGCCATTGGATTCATTCCTCGTTTGCGGTTCACGCCGGCGCCTCGGGGAGGCCTGCCGCGTTTGTATTTTGGGATGCCAGCTATATTGGTGCCGGCCCTAGGATTTCAAGGGTTATTCAGCCCGGTGCCTCACGGCGCCTTGCTCACGATCACCATCGCCGGGCGCACGAGGCGGCCGTTCAGGCGATAGCCCTTCTGGAAAACCTCCAGTACCGTGTTCGGCTCCACATCGCCGTTGGGCACCTGGGCCATGGCCTGGTGCAGCTCCGGGTCGAAAGGCTCGCCGACCGGGTCCACGGTTTCCACCGAGTACTTGGCCAGGGTGTCCACAAAGGATTTGTGGGTCAGCTCTATGCCTTCGGCCACTGATTTTTGGGTCTCGTTTTCGGTGTCGATGGCGGCTAGGGCCCGTTCCAGGTTGTCCACAACCGGCAACAGGTCCTGCAGCAGCTTCTCGACGCCGAACTTGTGCGCCCGCTCCACATCCTGCTGGGCGCGGCGGCGGGCGTTCTGCGCGTCCGCCTGGGCGCGCATGACCAGGTCTTTCTGGATCGCCAGTTGTTCCCGCAGGCCGATGATTTCCTCGTGCAGGGCGTCGGCGCTCTCGGCCTCGGCGTGCAATGCCTCCTCGGCCGCGTGCTGCTCCTCCTCGGAGGGGCGCTCCACTTCGGCGGCAACTGCCTCTTCCTCTGCCGCTGTAGGCTCCTCGGTAAGCGCCTCCGGCGCCTCCTGTGGGTTCTGATCTTCTTCGCTGCGCTCTCTGGCCACTGCTCTCTCCGTCGCGTCGACTGTCAGTTGAATGGATTTCCCCCAAAATGCCGAGGCGGGCTCGGCTCCCGGGCAGTGCAGGCCTATATGGGGGCGAGACCCTATAGTTCAAGTGGGTTTTCACTGCGGAGTAATGTCCCCAACCGCAGTAGCGGGCCAGCGCCAAATACTGTATAAACAACCACTAATTGGCAGACGCCAAGTAAGAACAAGAACGGCTACAGAGCTATCTTTTATGTTGCTGCACCTGTCTATCAGCCAATTCACCCTGGTGGACCAGCTGGAGCTGGAATTCGGTACCGGCACCAGTGCACTGACCGGCGAAACCGGCGCCGGCAAGTCCATCACCCTCGACGCCCTCGGCCTGGCGCTGGGCGACCGCGGCAATGCGGAGCTGGTGCGCGCGGGCAGCAAGCGCGCGGACATCACCGCCACCTTTGATATCGGCGACCACCCGGCGGCCGCGGCCTGGCTGGAGGAGCAGGAACTGGACGCCGGGCGCGAGGTGATCCTGCGCCGCACGATCGGCGCCGATGGGCGATCGCGGGCCTATATCAACGGCCAGCCGGTAACTCTGCTGCAACTGCGCGCCCTGGGCGAACAGCTGATCGATATCCACAGCCAGCACGAGCACCAGTCGCTGCTGAAAAAAGACACCCACCGCCGCCTGCTGGACGAGTTCGCCCACGCCCAGGAACTGGCCGCCGAAACCCGTATCCACTTCAAGACCTGGCGGGACCAGCACCGCCGCTACCGGGCCCTGGCGGACAGCGCCGAGGAAACCCAGGCCCGCCGCGAACTGCTGGAATACCAGTTGCAGGAGTTGGAGCTGCTGAACCTGCAGCCGGCAGAGATAGAGGCGCTGGAAAGCGAACAGCGCCAGCTGGCCAACGCCGGCCAGATACTGAACGGCGGCTACCAACTGGCGGCGCTGCTCAGCGGCGGCGAGGGGGATATCGCCGAACAACTACACCGCGCCCTGCAATTGCTCTCCGCTATGCCGGAACAGTCCCCGGCGCTGGGGGAAGTGGCACAGATGCTCGACACCGCGCGCATCCAGGTGGACGAGGCCGCCGGCACCCTGTCGCGGCATATCGACCGCTTCGAGATGGACCCGGAGCGCCTGGCGGAAGTCGAGGAGCGCCTCAGCGCCATCTATCAGGCGGCGCGCAAGCACCGGGTTCAGCCGGACGAACTGCCGGCGCTGCAGCAGCAGTTGCAGGCGGAGCTGGACGATATAGGCACACCGGACGCGCTGGACAAGCTCGCCGCCGACTGCGAAAAGCTGGAAGCCCGCTATCGCGAGGCCGCCGGCAAACTGACCCGGCTGCGCGAGCGGGCCGCCGCCGAACTGGCGGAGGCGGTGAACCGGCAACTGGCGGAGCTGGCCATGCCCCACGCGCGGGTGGAACTGGCCCTGCAGCCGGTGGAGAAGCCCACCGCCAGCGGCCTGGAGGAGGTGGAGATACTGATCGCCACCAACCCCGGCCAGCCCCCGCGCCCGCTTGGGAAAATCGCTTCCGGCGGGGAGCTGTCCCGGGTCAGCCTGGCGATCCAGGTGGTCACCGCACAGACCTCGCGCACTCCGACCCTGGTGTTCGACGAAGTGGACGTGGGCATCGGCGGCGCCACCGGCGATGTGGTGGGGCGCCTGCTGCGCCAGTTGGGCGAGACACGCGACGGCCGCGACGGCCAGGTGATCTGCGTGACCCATCTGGCCCAGGTGGCGGCCAGGGCCCACCGCCACTACCTGGTGGAAAAGCACAGCGACGGCAACGCCGCCTTTGTGGCCCTGCGCGAACTGGAAAGCGACGAGCGCCGCGAAGAGGTGGCGCGCATGCTCGGGGGCGAGGCCACTGCGCAGTCCCTGGCCCACGCGGAGGAAATGCTGGCGCGCAGTTGAGTCTCGGGACTCGGGACTCGGGACTCGGGACTCGGGACTCGGGACTCGCAGGATTGTGCTGTAGGAGCGGCGGGGCGGCCATCCGCCCATGGCCGCGATCTGGCTCTCCGCCGACACCGGACTATGATCGCGGCCATGGGCCGCTCCTACAGGGGGTCCTTTCGGCGCCACCTGTCCTCCGTTTCCCGGCCTTTGTATACTGCCCCCACCACCGGTAATTTCGACTCGACCCATGCAACGCACGATTTTCAACACCCCCGTTGTCACCCCCCTGCTGCGCCTGCTGGCCGGGCTGCTGATCAAACTGCACGGCTGGCGTGTGGTCTGCGACCGCCGGGCGCTGGCGTTGAAAAAATATGTGCTGATCGGGGCGCCGCACACCAGCAACTGGGACGGCTACTACTTTATTCTCGCCGCCCTGAAACTGGGGGTAATCCCGCACTGGCTGGGCAAGGACAAGCTGTTCCGCTTTCCGCTGGGGCCGGTGATGCGCTGGTTCGGCGGTATCTCCGTGGATCGTAGCAAGACCAACAACCTGGTGCAGGCCACCATCGACAAATTCAACGAGCGGAGGTCGCTGATCGTGGTGGTGCCGCCCGAGGGCACCCGCGGCCGTGGGGAGCGCTGGAAGACCGGTTTCTACCATATCGCCCGCGGCGCCGCGGTGCCGGTGGTGTGCGGCTTTATCAATTTCGCCAAAAAGGAAGTGGGGATGGAAAAGGTGCTGGAGATGGGGGAGTGCCTAAAGGCGGAACTGGAGCGCTTTCGCGACTACTATGCCGACAAGGTCGGCAAGTTCCCGGAACGCTACACTCCGCCGGCCTGATGCCGGGAGCGCCGAGCTCCGGCTCGGCAAGCGGACCACAGGGCCGCACGGGCGAACACCGGGTTCGCCCCTACGGGCCTTTTTTCTTCACGTAGAGCACGAGGCTGTGCCCGGTGAGCTCGTAGCCGTGCTCGTCGGCAATCTGCCGCTGCAGCTCCTCGATTTCCTCGTTGTGGAATTCGATCACCTTGCCCGTATCGGTGCACACCATGTGGTCGTGGTGGTCGCCGCGGTCCAGTTCGAACACAGAGTGACCGCCGTCGAAGTTATGGCGCATCACCAGCCCCGCGCTCTCGAACTGGGTGAGCACCCGGTAAACCGTGGCCAGCCCCACGTCCTCCCCCGCATCCAGCAGCATCTTGTAGACATCTTCCGCGCTCAGATGCTGTTCATTGGCACTCTCCAGCAGCTGCAGAATCTTGACTCGCGGCAGGGTGACCTTGAGGCCGGCCTTGCGCAGTTCCTGATTTTCGTTAGACATGAATCGATCTTTCCCGGCGGTATTCATTTGACTGTGTTTGACAGTGGGTGAGGCGACCGCCTTCGGGCGGCCTGTGCGCCCGCGGGCACTTCGGGTATTATCCACGCGGAACGGATACAGCGGAACCCCAGGAGGGCGGCCAGTCGCGCGCCGTCTATGCTTGCCGCAGCCGGGCGGGGAACTTTCCCCGCTGGCAGGCGCCTATTAGCCGTAAACATCGGAGAATGGGCGATCAGTCCGCTGACCACAAAATTCCTATGGAGCAATGAATGCCGTCTACCGTGAGATCCCTCGCCATCGCCTGCCTCTGCGCCCTGCTCGGCGCCTGCAGCCTGTTCAAGTTCCCCGGCGTGCACCGCATCGAGGTGCAGCAGGGCAATATCATCACCCAGGAGATGGTAGACCAGTTGAAACCCGGAATGACCCGCCGCCAGGTGCGTTTCGTGCTGGGCACCCCGCTGCTGGAAGACACTTTCGAGCCCAATCGCTGGGATTACATAAACCGGGTGCGCTCGCCGAAAAACGAAGTGACCCAGAAGCGCTTTTCCGTCTACTTCAACGGTGACATCCTGATCGCCACCAGCGGCGACTGGCAGCCGGCCGGCTGGCCCTAACGCGGATTGCGGATTATTGTCGGCATAAGTCGGTCCCGCCGCCCCTGGCGGGCCGCCAAAACCCCGAACAAAGCGCGGGATTTGGAGGCCTCTACGGCTGTTTCTGCTCCGCCAGTTTTCTGGCCTTTTCCGCGCGCTGCTTGCGCGCCTCCTTCGGGTCCGCGATTAGCGGCCGGTAGACTTCCACCCGGTCCCCCGGTTGCAGTTCATATTGATCCGCCGGCGCCAGGCCCTTGGTACCCAGGGCCTGGCCGAAGATACCCAGCTTGGCGGTCTCCGGCTTCACCTCCGGATACTCCTCCGGTATTCCCGAGCGCACCAGCGCCTCCTGGGCGGCGGTGCCGGGCTTGACCAACATGCGGATCAGGCGCTGCTCGTGGGGCAGCGCGTAGACCACTTCCACGGCGATGGTCTTATCTGTCATGTCGGTCATGGCGTTTTTCCATAAATTTGCTCTGCGCGGGCGCACATGACATCCACCATCTGGTTGGCCAGATCGCTGAGCAGCTTGCCGGCCGCGGCCCCGACCAGACGGCTTTTGAAGCTGAATTCCAGAGAAAAAGTCACTTTACAGGCGTCCGGCGCCAGCGGGGTGAAGCGCCACTCGCCGGAGAAATCGGCGAAGGGCCCCTCCACCAGAGTGAGCGTCATTCCCTCGGGCCGCCGCAGCCGGTTGCGGGTCACGAAGCTCTGGCGCAGCCCGGCGCGGGCCAGCTCCAGGCGCGCCTCCAGGGTGTCCTCGTCGCTGTACAGAACTTCGGCAGTCCGGCAACCGGGCAGGAACTGGGGATAGCTGGCCACGTCGTTGACCAGATCAAACATCTGTTCCGCGCTGTACATCACCAGCGCGCTGCGCTCTATCTGAGCCATTGTTCTACCACACGAATATTCATCACAACCTGGAAATATGGAGTGTTATCCCACAAAAACGCAATTTTGCCAGCGGGCGCTACTCAAGCAAGGCAAATCCTGCAACAATCGCGCTTTTGACCGAAACGGCCAAAGAGCCGGGCAAATCTACACCACAAGAATAACAGGCAAGCGAGAATACTATGTCCGCAGTGAGAGAGCATTTTGGGTCGCGGCTGGGCTTTGTCCTGGCGGCGGCGGGTTCCGCCGTGGGGATCGGCAACCTGGTAGCCTTCCCGGTGGCCGCCACCAAGAGCGGCGGCGGCGCCTTTTTGCTGGTGTATGCGCTCTTCGTCTTCCTGATCTGCCTGCCGGTGATGATGGCGGAACTGGCCCTGGGTCGCAGAAGCGACAGGGACCCTGTAGGCGCCTACCGCCAGCTCTCCGGCGGTTCCCACCTGTGGCACATCCCCGGCTGGCTGGCATTGATCACGCCGTTTATGATCGCGATCTTCTATCTCGTGGTCACCGTGTGGATCCTGGGCTACCTGGTCGGAACACTGCGGGGCAACCTGGATCAACTGGCCACGGAGGCGTATTTTCTCCAGTTCATCAATTCCCCAGTGGTCTTCTTCTATTTGGTGCTGCTGATGCTCGGCATCAACGGCATCCTCGCCCTGGGGGTCAAGGACGGCATCGAGCGCGCGGCCAAGACCCTGATGCCGATGCTGTTCGTGATGCTGCTGGGGCTGGTGATCTTCGTACTCACGCGAGAGAACGCGGCGCTGGGGCTCAAGTACTACCTGATCCCGGACTTCGCCAAGCTCAACGGCGAAGTGGTGAGCAAGGCCATGGCCCAGGCCTTCTTCTCCCTGTCGCTGGGCATGGGCATCATGATCACCTACGGCTCCTACATGAAAAAGCAGGACTCGGTACCCGGTTCCGCCAGGGCCGTGGCCATCACCGACACCCTGGTCGCCTTTACCGCCGGCCTGCTGATTCTCCCCAGCGTGTTTCACTTCAACCCGCAAATCGACCCAGCGGAGCTGAGCGATTCCTCCGCGGGCATGATCTTCCTGTTCCTGCCGAAGATATTCCTGGCCCTGCAGGACAGCGTGGGCTACGCCGGCGCCAGTGCCGTGGCCGCCGTCTTCTTCTTTCTGGTGCTGGTGGCCGCGGTGACCTCACTGGTTTCCATTATCGAGGTGCCTCTCGCCACCCTGCGCGACGAGTACTGCATGTCCCGCAAAAAGGCCATCTACACCGTGGGGCTGGTACAGTTCGTATTGGCCATCGGTTGCGCGGTATCCTTCGGTATGGCCGACTGGCTCACCCAGTTCGTGCAACTGGCGGGCCAGAACAAATCCTTTTTCGACCTGGTGGAGATTATCTTCTACGACACCATACTGCCCCTCAACGGCCTCCTGGTGTGCCTGTTTGTGATCTACAAATGGAAGAAAATCAACTTTGATCAGGAACTGCAGATAGGCGACCCCGGTTTTGCCGGCTCCCTGTCTCAGAAATACATCAACTTCTCCCTGGGCACCTTTATCCCACTGATACTGCTGTTGATTTTTATCAACACCGTGGCCCTGAAGTTCTTTGGACACAGTTTTATTTAGTTGTATTTATGGCCAAAAAGAAAAAGGCACCGACCTCCAATACCATCGCCCTCAACAAGAAGGTCCGACACGATTACTTCATCGAAGAGAAGTTCGAGGCGGGCCTGGAACTGCAGGGCTGGGAGGTGAAGAGCTGCCGCGAGGGCAAAGCCCAGCTCACCGACAGCTACGTAATCTTCAAGGGCGGCGAGGCCTGGCTGCTGGGCGCGCGCATCCAGCCGCTGCCCAGCGCCTCCACCCACTTCGTCACCGAGCCAGACCGCACCCGCCGGCTGCTGCTCAAGCGGCGTGAGTTGCACAAGCTGATCACCGCCGTGGAACAGAAGGGCCACACTGTTGTAGCCACCGCGCTCTACTGGAAGAAACACCTGATCAAGTGCGAGATAGCACTGGCGAAAGGCAAGGCCAAGTACGACAAGCGCGAAACCGAGAAAGAGCGCGACTGGAACCGCCAGAAACAGCGGGTGTTACGCACCGACAACCGCTAGCGCTTAACTTTCAAAGAAGAATAACGAAGAGAGCAACTATGAGTGCACCGCGAGGACAATTCAGTTCCAATGTCGGCTTCCTGATGGCCGCGGCGGGCTCCGCCGTGGGCCTGGGCAATATCTGGGGTTTTCCCACCAAGGCCGCGAGTAACGGCGGCGCCGCCTTTGTGGTGGTCTACCTGTTTATGGCCTTCCTGCTCGCCTACCCGGCGCTGATGGCGGAACTCACCATCGGCCGCCACGCGCGCCGCAATATGGTCCAGGCATTGCGCGGTATCGCCCGCGGACCGGTGAGCCGTTTTCTCGGCGGCCTTACGGGGTTCGGCGGCATTCTCGTGGCCTCGCTGATCCTCAGCTTCTATGCCATCGTCGCCGGTTGGATGGTAGCGCACCTGGCGGCCCCCTTCGCCACCCTGTTCGGTGCCGGCGGCGCCGCGGACTGGCTCACCGGCGACAGCACCCCGCGCAATCTCGCCGTCACCGCCATCTTCAGTGGCCTCACCATGCTGATTATCGCCAGCGGTGTGGAAAAGGGGATCGAACGCTGGTCCACCCTGCTAATGCCGTCGCTGATCCTGCTGCTGCTGTTGCTGATCATCTATGTGCTGGCCCAGGACGGCGCGATGAAAGGCCTGGAAGTCTACCTGATGCCGGACTTCAGCCAGCTGTCCCCGGAATTGATGCTCTCCGCCATGGGTCAGGCCTTCTTCTCCCTGTCCCTGGGCGTGGGCACCATGTTGATCTACGGCTCCTACCTCAGCCGGGAGGAGAGCCTGCCGCGCCTGGGAGCGCTGGTAACCCTGATCGACGTGGGCATCGCCTTTACCGCCGGCCTGCTGATCCTCCCCGCCATGTATGTGGCCCAGGAAGCGGGCACCCAGATATTCTCCGACACTGGCGAACTGATCGCCGGCCCCGGGCTGATCATGCAGGTTCTGCCGGCCCTGTTCGACACCATGGGCACCGCCGGGCTGTTCGTGGCCATCGCCTTCTTCGCGCTGATGGTGATCGCCTCCCTCACCTCCTCCATCTCCATGCTGGAAGTCCCCGTGGCCTTCGCCATCGAAAACCTGGGCATCGGGCGCCGCCTGGCCACCCCGCTGGTGGGGCTCGCAATCTTCGCCATCAGCGGCCTGATCATCTTCAACTTCGACGCCCTGTTCGGACTGGTAGTCAGTATCAGCACCGAATTCGGCCAGCCGATACTGGGCGTGGCTCTGTGCATCTTCGCCGGCTGGATCTGGCGGCGCGACCAGTTGCTGGCGGAACTGGAAAAGGGCCACGAGAACATAGAGCAGACCCTGTTCTGGAAGGTCTGGCCCTGGTACGTACGCATCGTCTGCCCACTGCTGATACTGGCGGCCTTCGTCCAGTCATTTTTCTAACCTGGGAGCGCCGAGCTCGGCAAGCGGGCCGCAGGCCCGCTCCCGACTACCCATCCACAAATAGCCCCCCGGCGCCTGTTGCCCCACCCCCGATTTTGGTATACTCCGCCTACACGAATGTGTTTCTTATCGGGGATGACTTGGATTCGACGCCGGTGACGAAACCATGGGTGCATGCCGTGATGGCAGCCAATCACGTAAATCCAAAGCTGCAAACTATTAGTTGCCAACGACGACAACTACGCTCTAGCGGCTTAAGCCCGCTAGCGGCCTTCAGCAAGGTTCCAGTACCGCGTTGCAGGCTGTAATACAGAACTGGATCGCCGTGAAGTTTGTCTGGGATGGATCGGCTAAAACTTTACAGACTCGCTCTTAACGTCCTGCCCGCCGGGCTGTTTTGAGTTAAATCAATAGACGGAACTAAGCATGTAGAGCCTCTGGCAGAGTGCTGACGGACGCGGGTTCGACTCCCGCCATCTCCACCACATCACCGTCTCAGACGGGCCACAAAAGCCTCGAAAGCTAGAGTTTTCGGGGCTTTTGCTTATCTACCCATCCCAGGTAATCTAATCCAACCCGTCCAAATCATCCAAAGACCGCGACCCAACCGCCGACCTGACCGGCGCCCTCACCCTCACCAAAAAATACCTGGCCGCGATTACCGATCCCGTGGGGATGGGCCGCCTCATGGTTGCCATAGATGGGTATCAGGGCACCCCCGTGAGTACGAACACGTAAGCCATACCGACCGTGACGGGGTGAAAGGCTGGCACGGCGCCTACAGGTGCCAGAGAGCGGGAAACAACGCCGTGAGGGTGTCCTATGAGATATGTGGTCGAAATCGAACAGGTTATTACCGTGCCCATGGTCGTGGACGCCCGCTGGCTAAGCGGTGTCCTGTGCCCGCGGACTGGCTGCAACGGCACGGGCGGCAGTTAGTCATCGAGGTGGCGCGGACGGCCGGCGTGGCTGCGCCGGAGTACCTGGGCTATTCAGGTATCGAGCGCGTTGGCAGAGAAATCCTCTGCAACCTTGTTGCGACCTGTTAATAGTACTACTAAAGGTACTATCAGGAGTATCACTTATGATACTATCATCGTGGTTAAGTATTGAGCGAAGGGGCCCCCTATGACTGCTATCCACCTATTATCCGACTTGGTGATGCCTATCTCCGAGGCCAAAAAGAACCCCATGGCTCTGGCGAGGGATACCGAGAGAGGCCCAGTTGCCGTGCTAAACCGGAACCGCCCGGTCATGTACTGCATCTCCCCGACCATGTTCGAAAAAATGCTTGAGCGAATTGAAGATTCGCATTTGCGTATGATTGCCGAAGAGCGCCTGTCAGATGGAAGTGAAGCCGTATCGGTGAGCCTGGATGAGTTATGAGCTGAAGTTCCATCCAAAGGCCCTGAAGGAATGGAAAAAGCTTGGAGCAACTGTTCGCGAGCAGTTCAAAAAAGTCCTCAATAAGAGACTCAAAACCCCCCGGGTCCCAAAAGACAAGTTGTCCGGCAGTCAGGACCTATACAAGATCAAATTGAAGGAAGCCGGCTACCGTCTCGTATATGAGGTTAATGATGGCGCGATAACCATTACGGTTGTCGTCGTCGGCAAACGCGAAAAGGGCGAAGTTTACAAAAAACTGCAAAGGTAGCCGGGGTACAGTGAAGCGGTGCGGTTAAAGGTAATCGTGAGACCTGCTGAAGCGCTGACTGAACGGGCGCCAGTCCGACTGTCTGCCAAGGAGCATACCTACTAGAGCCTAGAGCCGCACTCTGCATAAGTCCTCTGCAGCTGATGAGAGCTCCGCCATTTAGCCAGGCACTTTGCCCGCATGGACGGGTTTTGTGACGGGTTGAAGGAAAATAGCAAGAGACTCCCTAAACACATCAAAGGCTTAGGACTGCTTTTCGACTCCCGCCATTTCCCCGGAAGGAGTGGGCTTTTTTATTTGTTGAATTGCGTGGCGGCAGCTGCACGGTCTACCCGTCACGACAGTTGATAGAGGCCCGTTTTGACGTACATTACATTCATCTCAACGGCCCCTTGCGGAGGCGATTCACCATGAGTGCAACCACAGGCGTCAAACGAGACCGGATCAACCTCCGGTTGAAGCACAATGTCAAGAAAGTGCTGGAGCGCGCCGCGAGCTTCGAAGGCAAAACCGTCAGCAACTTCATACTCACCAGTGCCCAGGTCCGTGCCGAGAAAACCATTCAAGAGCATGAAATGATGAGCCTGATCGCCCGGGATTCCACTTTGGCGGGCAAGCTGCGAGCCGAGCACGGGCGTGGCTTCTCGTCAGGAACCTGGGCCATATGCTCCGCTTTGTGGAAATATTCCCCACCGAGGAGATTGTCTCCGCTCTGCGGATACAATTGAGCAGGCAATAGGTGTGTTGACCCGCACCCTGACCACCCGACAGATTCTGAACAATGATGACCGGGTGTAGTTCAAGGGGAAATGCGATAAGGTATTTTGGTCTAGTCGCGGATTCTGCAGCCCGTGGCAAGAAGTGGGCGGCGTGACCACAACAGGCTAATCGACCATCACATCATGAGCTGTAACAAGAACGGATCTCAGGCGAATGAACCCGGCACCGGGCCAGAAGTCGAATTGCAAAAGCTGCGCGAGGAGAACGCCCGCCTCAAGTCCCTGCTGACCCGCCACGGTATCGCCTGGGAGAAACCTCTTGTCGCTGAGCAAGCAGCAACACCTCCACAACGGATACCCGCCACAACCCATTTCACCACCGGAGAAAAGATCGCCCTCTTCCGCCGCTTGTTCCGGGGCCGCACCGATGTCTACCCGTTGCGCTGGGAATCCGCCAAGGGTAAATCCGGCTATTCACCAGCCTGCGGCAACGAGTGGAAACCCGGTATCTGCCACAAGCCCAAGATCAAATGCGGCGATTGCAGCCAACGCCTGCTGCTGCCCGTGACGGACCAGGTGATCTACGATCATCTGGCGGGAAAACAGACCGTCGGCATCTATCCGCTCTTGGCCGACGAAAGCTGCTATTTCCTGGCCGCCGATTTCGACAAAGCTGACTGGCGCGAGGATGCCAGGGCCTTCATGCAATCCTGCCAGGAACTAGTAATACCCGCGGCACTGGAAATCTCCCGCTCCGGTCAAGGCGCGCATGTGTGGATATTCTTTGCCGAGCCGGTTCCCGCCCGCGAAGCCCGACAGCTGGGCGCCGCGCTGATCCGCCACACCTGCGAGCGCAACCGGCAGCTGTCCCTGGAGAGCTACGATCGCCTTTTCCCCAACCAGGACACAATGCCCAAAGGCGGTTTCGGCAACCTGATTGCACTTCCCCTACAAAGGGCGCCGCGCCAACTGGGGCGTAGTGTATTCGCCGATGAAAACCTGGAGCCCTATTCGGACCAATGGGCCTTTCTCGCTTCGCTCCAACCGCTTTCCAGAGCGGAACTGGAGGACGTTATTCTGCGTGCCAGCGACAGACGGCACCCGCTGGACGTCGGCTTTGCCGTGGAAAGCGAAAACGGCAAGCCATGGCAACGTCCTGCTCACGCACCCGAGAAGGTGTCCGGGCCACTGCCGGAATTCCTGCCCCTGGTACTGGCCAACCAGATTTTTATCCCCAAGGCCGACCTGCCCCAAGCATTGGCCAATCGCCTGATCCGGCTCGCGGCCTTCCAGAATCCGGCATTCTACAAGGCCCAGGCCATGCGCCTGCCGGTCTGGAACAAACCGCGCATCATCGGCTGCGCCGAGAACTATCCCCAGCATATCGGTCTGCCGAGAGGCAGCCTCGATGCTGTGCTGGACCTGCTGGACGAATACGATATCCGCCCCGAGATTCAGGACGAGCGCCTGTCTGGGCACAAAATGCAGGCGAAGTTCACCGGAACACTGCGCAAGGATCAGAAAGCGGCAGTACGGGAGATGCTCAAACACGAAACGGGAGTCCTATGCGCCCCCACGGCATTCGGCAAGACGGTCACCGCCGCGGCACTGATCGCGCGGCGAAAAGTCAGCACTCTGATCCTGGTACACCGCACCGAGCTGCTACACCAGTGGCAGGAACGGCTGAACAGCTTTCTCGAACTTTCCAAAGGAAGTCTCGGGGCTATCGGCGGCGGCAAGAGGAAACCTTCGGGCGATATAGACATCGCCGTCATGCAGTCGCTGTCGCGCAAGGATGAGAAGGATCTGGAAGCACTGCTGGAGAATTACGGGCAGATTATCGTCGACGAGTGCCACCACCTGTCGGCATTCTCCTTTGAGGCAATCCTCAAGCGGGCCAAGGCCCGCTTTGTACTCGGGTTGACCGCCACACCGGTGCGGCGCGACGGCCACCAGCCGATCATCTTCATGCAATGCGGACCCATCCGCCACAGCGCCACCAGGCCGGAAACCGCCCCAACCCAACTGGAAGTCTGGCCCAGATATCTTGCCCCTCCGGAGATTCCGCCGGAATCACCGATCCAGGACGTGTTCCGCATTCTCGCCAATGACAACGCACGCAATAGGCAGATTACCGGGGATGTACTGGCAGCCTATCAGGAGGGGCGCAAGGTGCTGTTGCTCAGCGAGCGCACGGATCACTTACCGCTGCTGCGAGAGGCCTTGGGCGATGAGGTCGAACACTGCTTTGTCCTCCACGGCCGTTTATCCAAAAAGCAGAGAGCGGCGGTACTCTCCGAACTGGATTCTCTGGATGAATCTGCTCCGCGTATCCTTCTTGCCACCGGTCGCCTGATCGGCGAAGGCTTTGATCACCCGCCACTCGATACGCTGGTCCTTGCCATGCCAATTTCCTGGAAGGGAACATTGCAGCAGTATGCCGGCCGTCTGCACCGGCAACACATCGACAAGCAGGACGTGCGAATTTACGATTACGCCGAACTAGATCAACCTCAGCTCGCCCGCATGTGGGACAAGCGCCAGCGCGGTTACCGGGCTATGGGCTATCTGATCAAACCAACTGGCCTTTTTCCGGGTAACAGAAACCGTGAGTGAATACCAATACTACGAATTTGCTGCCGTCGATCAGCCTCTCACCAACAAACAGCAAGCTGAACTGCGCGACTGCTCCACCCGTGCCACCATCACCGCCACCGGCTTTACCAACGAATATCACTGGGGCGACCTGAAGGGCGATCCACAAGCGTGGATGCGGCGCTATTTCGACGCCCATGTCTATTCGGCCAACTGGGGCACTTGCAGGTTGCTGCTGCGCCTGCCGCGACCCGCACTGAAGGAATCCACCCTGGCCGAGTTCACTCCCGCGGGAAAGCAGCTGCGCTACTGGGACTCCTTCGAGTCCTGCGCCACTCCCGAGCACTGGATACTGGGCTGGCATTTTCAGGACGAGGAACACGAGCACGAGCGCTTCTGGAGCGAAACGGACGGCCCCGGCTGGCTGGGGCGCCTGCTGCCCCTGCGCGACGAATTGCTGCGCGGCGATACCCGCGCTCTGTACCTGGGCTGGCTGGCGGGCGTCTGCGCAAACGAAATCGACAATGACGAATCCGAACCGCCGCCACCTCCGGGCCTGCAAACCCTGAGTGCCGCGCAGGCGGCACTGGCGGACTTCCTGATGATCGACCCGGACTGGCTCGCCGCCGCGGCCGCCGCCAGCCCCCCACAGGAAAATCCCGAAACAGCTTCCGATATGGACGCCTGGATCAAAGCCCAGCCCGCAAACAAACTGCGCGACACCGTGCGCCTGATACTGGAAGGGAAAAGCCAGGAGGCAGAACGTTCGCTGCGCGAGGAATTCCTCGTATGGCAGCGAGCGCAGTCGCCAGCGCACAAAATAACTCCGCGTAGGAACAGTAGCGGAGATCGCGGAAGGCCAAGAGAAAGCGTGCGCCCAGCGCCAGGAAAGAGAGCGCAGGGAGCGAGCCGCACAGGAAGCCAAACATCGCGCCGAACGCGGGAAATACCTGGCGCAGCTCGCCCGCACGCAGGGAACCGCCTGGGCGGAGATCAGCAAGACGCTGGAGCGAGGGTCGGGCGCAGCCTACGACCAGGCGCTGCTGCAGACGAAGGAACTGTGCGAGGCACTTGCCGCGACCGGACGGGAACAGGACTTCCGCAAAGGCCTGCACAAGCTGCTGCGCAGCCATGGCCAGCGCGGCGCCTGGATAAAACGGCTGACAAGGGCCGACCTCCTGAAGGAAGTTGAAGTATGACCCG
This sequence comes from Microbulbifer sp., assembly GCF_051659245.1. Lineage (NCBI taxonomy): Bacteria > Pseudomonadati > Pseudomonadota > Gammaproteobacteria > Cellvibrionales > Microbulbiferaceae > Microbulbifer > Microbulbifer sp. Next base: position 3,222 of record NZ_JBOFOC010000163.1, on the reverse strand, counting down.
CAACAACAGCAATACCTATTGCGGTATCTGGCGTATCGTCGATATGGAAGTGTGGGACGCGGACTACCTGGACATGGAAGTACCCGCCTGCCTGACCATCCACCGCGATCTCACTGGCGAATTCCAGTTCGGGCTGGTGCAGGGCGAACTGGACGGGCGCCTGGAAACATCGAACGGTGAAACCCGCTTCGATTTCTCCTGGTCCGGGTTCGACGAAATGGATCCTGTCAGCGGGCGCGGATGGCTGCTTCTCGACGGCGATACCGCTCGGGGCCGTTTTTATTTTCATTTGGGGGACGATTCGGGTATCACTGTCGAGCGCCAACACTAACCACTGCACACTGGCAACAGACGCACCATGATTATATTCCACAGCACCCGCCTCTCCATCGGCTTCCTCATAACACAGGCCGGGGCCCACCGGTCCCGGCCGGAAAATGAGGAAACCCCATGTACCACCGGGACAGACACAAACGCGCCCTGCGGCGCCACCACCGCGCGCGGCTGAAAGCCAAACGCCTGTATTACTATGGCGGTTATATCGGCACGCTAAAGAAGAGGACAGCCATAATTTTCCCGATCGGGAATACACTGTAAATATTGCTCTCCTCTCACCCAAAAAATTCCCGACCGGTAAAATTCGCTTGCGTTCCTCCGCATTACGCACCAGAATTTCCCGAACGGGAAATTATCATGAACAAAATCCGCACTCCCCAACAACTCGGCCAAGCCCTGCGCACCGCCCGCAAGCGATTGGGACTGACCCAGTCCCAGCTGGCGCTGGCGGCCGGCTGCGGGGTGCGCTTTATTGTGGAGCTGGAAGCCGGTAAGCCCACAGTGCGGCTGGAATCCGTGCTGCGGGTGGTGGCGGCTCTGGGTGGGGAGTTGGCGCTGATGGGCCTGCCGGCAGATGTGGAGGGTGGCGACCATGGCGCATAAGCTCGAGGTCTGGCTGTTCGCCGATCATGTGGGCACCTTGGCGCTGAATCAGGGCCGCCTTCAGTTCCAGTATGCGGCCGAGTGGCTGCAGCATTCGAGGTCCGTTCCCCTGTCCTGCTCATTGCCGCTGCAGGCGGAGGCCTTCGACGATAACCAGGCACGCCCTTTCTTCGCCGGTCTTCTTCCGGAAGGGCGGCTGCGCCGACTGATTGCGCAGCGGTTTCATGTGTCCACGCAGAACGACTTCGCGTTACTGGATCGCATCGGCGGCGAATGTGCGGGTGCGGTGACATTCCTCGAGCCGGGGCAATCCCTTCCTCCAGCCGGCGCCGACGAGGTGCAATGGCTGGGTGATGGGGAACTGATCGAGTTGCTGGACCGACTCCCCCGCCGGCCGATGCTGGCCGGCGAGGACGGCCTGCGCCTGTCTCTGGCCGGCGCCCAGGACAAACTGCCGGTGGTCGTCGATAGCAACCGCATCGGCCTGCCCCTGGACAGCACGCCCAGCACGCATATCCTCAAACCGGCCATAGACGGCGTGGAGGACAGTGTCACTAACGAGGGCTTCTGCCTGGCGCTGGCGGCAGCCCTGGGGCTGCAGGCTGCGCCAGCGCAAATCGGCACAGCTGGCGGGCGCCGATACCTGCTGGTGGAGCGCTACGACCGGAAGGCGGATGCCGGAGGCGTAATTCGGCGGTTGCACCAGGAGGATTTCTGCCAGGCATTGGGCGTGGTGCCCGAGATGAAATACCAGAATGAGGGCGGACCCGGCCTGGCACAGTGCTTCGCTCTGCTGCGCCGATCGACAAGGCCGGCCGCGCCGCAGGTACTACGCCTGCTCGATGCGGTGATCTTCAACACACTGATCGGCAATCACGACGCCCACGCGAAGAATTTCTCCCTGCTGTACACGGGCGAGGAACCCGTGTTGGCGCCGCTGTACGACACGCTGGCGACAGCGGTCTATCCAGAACTCACCTCCAAGATGGCAATGAAAATTAGCAGCAAATACAAGTTCAGCGAAGTGCAGCCTCGCCACTGGGAGCAGTTCGCGGCAAGCGCCGGCCTCGCCGGGGCGCAAACCCGCAAACGCGTTGTGGAACTGGCCGGGAAGCTGCCGGCAGTGGCCCATCGGCTGCAGGCGCAAACGAACGGGGGCTTCTCCGGCCCGCTCGTCGAGCGGATTGTCGACCTGATTGAACAGCGCGCAGCCTTGACTATCCACCGGCTGAGCAAACCGAAGATCTGAAAATCCATTGAGGTCCCTGCACGGAAATCATTTGCACATTTCACAACGGGCACAGGGGAGCACTAGGCGAGCGGCTTGCTGGGAGCAACGCCGGCAATCTATGATAGGCAACGACTGAGGGATACGATCCCGTTTGTTATTGATGAAGCGGAAAATCGAAGTATGGACACTGCCACAAAACGGGTTCTGATTATCGGCGGTTACGGGAACTTTGGCCGCTTTATTGCCAAACGCCTGGCGCGCAACGCGGATGTCCAACTGATTATCGCCGGCAGGGACCGGGAAAAGGCCCATGACCTGGCCCAGGCTCAAACAGATCCCCCCTCAGCCAGACGCTGCTCTCCAGGCGTAACCAGCACCATCACCAGAGCGATAAGAAGCCCGGCAACCGCCCCCCACAGGTGCGCGGCTATGGCTATATCTGCCTCGATAAATGCCGCAGTTCCGCTGGTGTCCCCACCCAGCTGTTCCCAGGCGATTTTTGCGATGGTCGCCACTAATAGCAGTATCCCCAGGCGCCGGCCCCGCCGGATATCCTTCGCGCTGCCCCACACAATCAGGCCGTGCAGCACCCCGGACAAACCCATGTAGCGGTACAGGTCGCCGGCGAATGCAAACAGGCCTACGCCGCACAACACGCACAACAGCAACAGAAGGCCCGCTGTTTTCAGCGTATTCAGGTAGTGGCCAAACAGATACCAGAGAATCGCAAGGGCGCCGGCGTTCATCAGGAGGTGGTTCAGGTTGGTATGCAGGAAGTGTCCACTGGCGAGGCGCCAGTACTGCCCGGCTGCGATAGCCCCACGGTCATATACCCACCACTCTCTGGCAGCCTCCGGCAGCAGATGGGCAAGTCCCGCCAGCGCGATTACCGCGAGCCAGGGAAGCGGGGCCCGGCGGCGGAAGGCGGCCGGGAGACGTCCAGCTTTGTCTTTCAAAATTTCTCCATAGGTGACTGCTCACTCCCAGGGAACGTGCGTTGGCTTAAGGGAACCACTCTGTAGGAGCGGGCCATGCCCGCGATCAGCCCTGTT
>NZ_JBOFOC010000162.1:0-4195 GCF_051659245.1 Microbulbifer sp. | reverse complement strand
ATCGGTTCCACATCATGTCGATGTTCAACAAGGCCATCGACAGCGTGCGGGCGGAAGAACACAGGCAGCTAAAGAAGGACGGCTACGAACCAGTGCTGACAAAAAGCCGCTGGAGTTTGCTGAAACGCAGAGAGAACCTGACGGAGAACCAGGAGGCGAAACTCTCAGAGTTGCTGAAGTACAACTTGAGAAGTATCCGCGCCTACCTGCTGCGGGAAGACTTTAACGGTCTGTGGGAATATGTGTCGCCAGCATGGGCGGGAAAGTTCCTGGATCGCTGGACCACGCGGGCCATGCGCTCGAAGATCGAACCGATGAAGAAAGTGGCCAGGAATATCCGCCAGCATCGGGAGCTGATCCTGAACTGGTTCAAGGCCAAGAAGGCCATCTCCAACGGCGTTGTCGAGGGGCTGAAAGCGAAAGTGACTGCCAGAAAATCCTACGGCTTCAGGACCTACAGATGCCTGGAAATAGCGCTATACCATGCGCTTGGGCGGCTACCTGTGCCGGAGACGGCCCACAGATTTTACTGACGAGGCTTTTTTTTCAGGTTGGGTCCGCCCAACCTTTTTATTTTCAGGGGGAAAATATGAAAATCGTATCCTTCAACGTCAACAGCATCCGCGCGCGCCTGCACCAGATGGAGGCGCTGGTGCAAAGCCACAGTCCGGAGATTATCGGCCTGCAGGAAACCAAGGTCACCGACGAGGATTTTCCCGTGGATGTGGTGCGCGACCTCGGTTACGAAGTTATTTTTTCCGGCCAGAAAACCCACTACGGCGTCGCCCTGCTCTCCCGCCTGCCGTTTGTCAAAGAGGAGTACGGCTTCCCCGAAGACGGCGCCGACGCCCAGCGACGCACGGTGATCGGCCAGTTCGATATCGGCAAAGGGGAACCGCTGACGGTGATCAACGGCTACTTCCCCCAGGGGGAAAGCCGCGAGCATCCAATCAAATTCCCTGCCAAGCGCAAATACTACGCGGACCTGGACACATACCTGCAAAAGCACTGTAACCCCAGTGCCCCCCTGCTGGTGATCGGCGATATGAATATCTCCCCCACGGACCTGGATATCGGCATCGGCGAACCCAACCGCAAGCGCTGGCTGCGCGACGGCAAGTGCAGCTTCCTGCCCGAGGAGCGCGAGTGGCTGGAAAAAATCCAGGGCTGGGGACTGGTGGATACCTTCCGCGAACAGAACCCGGACACCAATGATATATTCAGCTGGTTCGACTACCGCAGCCGGGGCTTCGAGCGCGACCCCAAGCGAGGCCTGCGTATCGACCTGATCCTGGCCAGCCAGCCCCTGGCCCGCCAGTGCGTGGCCACCGGCATCGACTACGACATCCGCGCCATGGAGCGCCCCTCGGATCACGCGCCCGTGTGGGCCGAATTCGATATCTAGCGCGGGCGGCCAGTCGTGGGCAAAGCTAAACCGGCCAGCCTGCAAGGCAGCCTGTTCCTGCTGAGTGAGGACCAGTACGTCTTCACCGCCGCGCAGATCCAACTGCTGCGGGGCATCGAGGAATGCGGCTCCATTTCCGCCGCGGCCAAAGAGGTCGGCATCAGCTACAAGACCGCCTGGGACCGGGTGGACGCAATGAACAATATGTCCGAGCAACCGCTGGTGGTCCGCTCAGCCGGCGGTGCCAGGGGCGGTGGCACCGCGATCACGGATTTGGGCCGGGAAATCATCCGCGGTTTCCTGGCTCTGCAGGAGGAGCACGAAAACTTTCTCCAGCGCCTGGGCGCCAGGCTGCACTCCGTCGGCGACATCGCCAACTTCATCAGGAGCGAATCGGTGAAAACCAGTGCGCGCAACCAGTTTCGCGGCGAGATCATCAAGGTCAATCCGGGTTCGGTGAACGCGGAAGTGGAGCTGCGCATCGGCGCCGACCAGAGCCTGACCGCCATTATCACCAACGACAGCCTGCAGGCCCTGGGGCTGAAGGTCGGCGCCAGTGCCATAGCCCTGATCAAGGCCTCCTGGGTGCTGCTGAGCAGGGATACGGAGCTGCAGACCAGTGCGCGTAACAAGCTGGTCGGCGTGGTCTCGCGCATTACTGTCGGTGCGGTGAACAGCGATATCACTCTCGACCTGGGCGGCGGCAAGAGCATTTCGGCGATTATCACCAATGACAGTGTCGAAAACCTGGGGTTGAAAGAAGGTGACAACGCCTGCGCCTTTTTCAAGGCTTCCAGTGTGATTTTGATGGCCGAATAACCAATAGCCAATAACCAAGGGCGACACCGAGCCGACACGTAGGGTGCGCCGTGCGCACCATTATTTTTCCTTCAGCATTTTTCGGTACGCACGGCGTACTCTACCACCGCAGCAACCCCTACTTCACGATCGCCACGGATTTTATCTGCGCCCAGACTTTTTTACCCGGTGCAATCCCCAGGTGATCGACCGATCTGCGGGTCAGCCGGGCAATGATATGGCTGGCTCCGCACTTTAGTCGCACCAGTGCCATGGCGTCGTCACTATCGGGAGCAAGTTCGGTAACCTCGACCGGCAGCCGGTTGAGAATACTGGTGTCCCCGTGGGATTCCAGCGCCAGGCTCACGTCCCGGGCCAGAATGCGCACACGGATCTGTTGCTCCAGCGGATCGCCGCCGTCGCGCAGCCAGAGTTCGCCGCCGGCGAAACCGATACGCACCAGGTGCCAGCGCTTGTCCCGCTCCAGCACCCTGCCCTGCAGGACTACTCCGGTTTCCTCCCCGAGACGCAGCGGCAGATCCAGCCGCGACAGCACTCCGGACACTTCGCCCTGGGCCGCCACCCTGCCGCGATCCAGCACCAGTAGATGATCCGCCAGCCGCGCCACTTCGTCGATCGAGTGGCTGACGTACAGGATGGGAATATCGAATTCGGAGCGCAGCCGCTCCAGGTAGGGCAGGATTTCCTGCTTGCGCGCCGTGTCCAGGGATGCCAACGGTTCGTCCATCAGCAACAGCCGCGGGCGAATCAGCAGCGCGCGCGCTATGGCGACCCTCTGCCGCTCGCCGCCGGACATCTGCTCCGGATAGCGACCCAAAATGGGCTCGATGCCCATCAGGGAGATCACATGCTCGATCAATTCAGGCCGGCGTTTGCCGCCACGCTTGACTGCGTAATCCAGGTTGCCCCGGGCACTCAGGTGCGGAAACAGACTGGCTTCCTGAAACACATAGCCCAGGGGCCGCTTATGGGCGGGGAGAAATAGCCTCCCGTCCTGCCAGATATCGCCGTTGACGACCAGACGTGCCCCATCGTTTCTCTGCAACCCGGCGATACAGCGCAGCAATGTCGTCTTGCCGGAACCCGAGTGACCGAAAATAGCGCTGATCCCGCGCCCGGGGAGGGTCGCATCCACATCCAGGCAAAACGGCTGCTCGCCCGCCGACGGAAAAGTCACGAGAAACCGAGTGTGAATACTATTTGGCATCAGACCCAGTACCTCAAGCCGGCGCGCGGCCGCCGATGTTGAAACACATAGAGCCCCAGCAGCACGACAAAGGAAAACAGCAGCATGGCTCCGGCCAGCCAGTGGGCCTGCGCGTACTCCAGCGCCTCGACACGATCGTAGATCTGCACGGACACCACGCGGGTCTCGCCGGGAATATTGCCGCCGATCATCAGTATCACGCCAAACTCACCGACGGTGTGGGCAAAGCCGAGAATACTCGCGGTGACAAAACCCGGTTTCGCCAGGGGCAGCACCACGGTAAAAAACCGGTCCCAGGGCCCGGCGCGCAGGGTCGCAGCCACTTCCAGCGGGCGCTCTCCAAGCGCTTCGATCGCATTCTGGATCGGCTGCACCACAAAGGGCATGGAATAAAACAGGGAAGCAACCACCAGTCCCCGGAAGGTAAACGGCAGTGTTCCCAGCCCCAGGGCCTGGGTGAGCTGTCCCACCGGGCCATTCGGTCCCATGACCAGCAGCAGGTAAAAACCCAGCACCGTCGGCGGCAGCACCAGCGGCAGCGCCACTATGGCTCCCACCGGGCCCTTCCACCGCGAGCGGGTCCTGGCCAGCCACCAGGCGATGGGCGTGCCTATCACCAGCAGCAGGACTGTGACCGTGCTCGCCAGCCGCAGGGTGAGCCAGATGGCCTCCCAGTCCGCCTCTGAAAATCCCATGTTTGAAAACTCTATCTACTGGGCGTCTCTCAAATTGCGACCGCAGGGTGCGCCGTGCGCACCGAAAGC